>JARFQQ010000056.1 GCA_029287695.1 Gammaproteobacteria bacterium
CTGGGCAGCAGTTCGGCGATCGCCTTCTCGACTTTCCTGGTGAAGTTATCCTCTTGCAACTGCTCGAGATAGTCGATGAGGGCATGCTCGTTGATCTGGGCGAGTTCCCTGTTGACGGCCGGCAGGGTCTCGCTGGCTGTCTCCAGATCGAAATAGAGAGCCGATCTCGACTGGTTGAAGACCGGCTTGCAGCCGAAAAACGTTTCATAGCTTGCGATGCATGGCGTTGGTTCATGCATGAGATGCACTGCTGAAGGGCAGAAATCCCTGTCTTTCGCAATGCGGCACATCGACAGCAGGGTGCTCCAGCGCGCGTCTTCGAGGGGGGCAATATCCGGCAGGTCGTCCCGTTCGATCCGGTAACTGACCACGAGGGAGTCTCCCTCGATCGCAGAATCGAAACTGATGACTTCATCGACGATCTCGTTGTAGCGCACGACCCGATTGATTGCAGTCATCAGCGTCGTACTCGAGAGAAAGGCATAACCAAGCGCGTGGAGGTCCGTGGAAAGCCAATGCTCACCGACCCGGATACCAAAACAGGGGTCATCGATCCTGCCTGAAGCAAGCTCCCAGGCCCTGCGCGCCATTTCGACCGGGAAACGGGCAGCCGGTTCATTGATTTTAGCAGGATCCAGCCCCGCCTCCCTGAACAGTTCTTCGGGGTCGATCCCGTGACTCCTGATGGTGCGCCACAGGATCCGTGAAGCCGAGGCCAGCAAGGTATTGCTCATCTGGATGCCATCAGGAAATAGCGAAGAATGCCGGTTATCTTAGTCAGCCGGTGCTTCTGGCGCAAATTGTCAAATGCTGTTCCCGGGGAATACGTTGCCTGCAACAGGTTGTTCTGATTCTGATTTCCCTGTCAGCCGTTTGTCCCTTCAGCCTGCGCTCAGGAAGACACCGCCACGGCGGGGGTCGCCGGCACCCTCGAAACCGGTTCCGTTAAAGAGTACCGTGTGGGCCCCGCCGAAGAAGAGATTCTTCTCATTCCAGAGGTGATACTCCGGGAACGCAGTGACCAGGGCGTCCACCGATTCGCCGGGAAAACCGGGTTCGATGCTGATGCGGTCACGCTCGTAATGAATCCGCGGCGCAGCAACAGCTTTCTCGACGGGCATGTCGAAATCGATCATGTTGCAGAGGGTTTGCAGGATGGCGGTTCGCAGCCTGTTTGAGCCGCCGGATCCGATGGCTATCAGGCGATTGTTGTCGAGGGCGAGGCTTGGCGCCATCATCGAGGAGACGCGCACGTTTTCCTGCCAGTGATGAAATCCGCCCGGGTTGAGATCCTCTTCGCCGAGCATGTTATTGAGCATGATGCCGGTTCTCGGCAACAGGTGACCGCAGCCCTCGCCATTCGAGAGAGTCAGTGAGGCGGCGTTGCCCTTGCCATCGATGACGCTGATGTGTGTCGTTCCGCGCGCTGTCACCGGGTGATTACGAATCACATCCCGATATTGCTGCAAGAGTGCTTCGTCCCACTCTCCCTCGTGTACGCCGTGCCTGCTGCGCGCAAGGTTGGTCTGTTCCATGACCAGGGCCAGCTTGAGCAGGTGATCGCTGCTGCCAAAATCCATACCCGTTGCTTCGGTAGTTATGAGCAACTGCTGGGCAAAGCGGATGAGCATGCCGCCGGATGAGGGGGGAGGGTTGGTGTAGATCCCGGTTCCCCTGTAGGTATGCTGCAAAGGTTTGCGGGTTTCTGTCCTGAAGCCCTGCATATCCTGACTGGTAAGGTGGCCGCCATCGAGACGGCTGAGCTCAACCAGGCTCTTCGCCATTTCTCCCTCATAGAAGAGTTTCTCACCCTCGTGTGCAAGGATCTCCAGCGTATCGGCCAGGTCAGGCTGACGCAGCAGCTCTCCTTCGGCGCAAAGTCGTTTTTTCTCCGCGCCACGGCCATAGACTATTCGTGCCTCCTCTGTCGCAACATAGATCGGAGCAACGACACTGAAGATGTAGGCCTGCAGGGCATTGGTCATGATGCCGTTACGGGCGTAACCGATAGCCGGTTCCATGAGTGTTCGCATCGGCAGCGTCCCGAGTTGGCGATGCACCTCGAAAAGACCGTGAACCGTGCCGGGTGTCGCGATCGATCCCGTGCCGATATGAAACTCCTGTTGCGCGGTGCCGAAGTCGGCGATGATCGGATGGAAATCGATCTGATCAATGGGGCGCTTGCGCTTCGGGGTCTGGACGAAAAAGTCAAACAGCCCGGTTTCGCCGGAATCGCGTCTTGCAAGCAGGAAACCGCCGCCACCCAGCGAGGTCAGTACCGGTTCGACGACGCAGGCTGCACAAAGCGCTGCGAGTACAGCGTCGAATGCATTGCCGCCGGCCTCGAGGATCAGCTTCGCGGCTTCGGAGGTTTGTGGATGTCCGGCGGCAACGGCGCCCTTCATGACTGTCCAGGATTCTGTGTGAGGCGAGTATGCGACTATAGCAAATGGTCGTGGTGATCCAGTTGCGTCGCATCAATATCGACATCAATCCATCGCAGTCTATACTGAGTGTTCAGCATTCGGAGCAGCATATTGGACTCTCTCGTCAACACAGCCTGGCTCGCTGATCATCTGGATGATCCTGATCTCGTCGTGCTCGACTGCAGTGTCGTCACTGTCATGGAAGAGGATGGCGGTTTTCACAATGAGAGCGGTCGTGAGCAGTATGAACAGGGCCACATTCCCGGTGCCGGTTTTGCCGACCTGAAGGGTGAGCTTTCCGACACGGGCAGTACGATTGAATTCGCCGTACCGACGCCGGAGTCTTTCTGCGAGTCAATGAGCAGGCTGGGCGTCGGGGATGATTCACGTGTTGTGCTCTACGACAGCTCCCTGTCGGCCTGGGCGGCCCGGGTGTGGTGGATGCTGAGGTGGATTGGCTTCGACCGGGCAGCAATTCTTGACGGGGGATTGAGCGCCTGGACCGGTGAAGGGCGGCCTGTCACCAGCGGACTGGTCACACGAAATCCGGCACAATTGACGCCGGCAATCCGTCCCGGGCTTATCGCGAACAGGGATGAAGTCATGGCGGCAATCACGGATGACGGTGTCGTACTTGTGGATACCCTGCCTGCGGCTTACTACTGTGGGGAGGAAGTCATGTATGCGAGGCCCGGACACATTACCGGCGCAATCAATCTTTCCGGTACCGACTATCTCGATGATTCCGGGCATTACAAGCCGGCCGGAGAGATTGACGGCATGCTTGACCTGGACCGCAATCGTCGCGTGATTACCTATTGCGGGGGCGGAATTCTCGCCTCTCTCAACGCCTTTGTCATGACCCGACTCGGTTATCGGGACGTGTCAGTCTACACGGCATCGTTGCAGGAGTGGGCCTCGGACCCCGCCAATCCGATGTCCGTGTGCAGCTAGTCAGCCACCGGCTTCGGGAGCTGGTGTACTTACAGTGGAGCGGTTTTATGAGTACAGTCGAATTTTCTGAAGTTCTCTTGACCAACTATACTCAAGCGGGACATACATCCAGGGCATGACAGGTCCGGTACGGGGAGATGGTCGAACAGAAACCCGACTCGAGTCTCGCGCAACTCTACGCCAGATACCAGAAGCTTTCGACGAGCAAGAAAGTCATTCTCATCGTCTTTCTGATCTGGCTCGCCCAGGCTTTGCCCAAGTGGACGGCCGCCATTGGCGCGGACGATGAGATGTCGGCCGACATCATGCGGATATTCATCACGCCACGCTCCGATCACTGAGCGCCTGAACTAACTTGTGCCTCCTGGCAGTGCGCCCTGCAGGAGCCGACCGAGAATATCGCTGCCCGTGACGATACGCGGATCCTCGTCCCACAGCAGAATGACGTCGGGATGAATGATGTCTTCCTCGCCGTTCTTCTGAAAACGCAGCTTGCTGATCACCTCGCC
>JARFQQ010000088.1 GCA_029287695.1 Gammaproteobacteria bacterium
CTCGACGACAACCCGGCTCTCGAAGTGATGATGCATGATCGTGGTATTGAAGCATTCGAAGCGCTGCAACATCAGGCAGTCAATATCTTCGCCGGTCTTTGCATCGCCGGTAGCGACAAGAGCGATTACCGCGTCCGCAAACTGGTCGGCGTCGACAGGGACAACACGCTATTCCCCATCAACGACTACCTCACGGAAGGCGAGGAGCTGCTCTTCTGCACCCGCAGCGAGGAATCAGCCGAGCAGGACATGCGCCTGATGCTCGAGAGACTGGGCAGTCGTCTGGGGGGAACACCGAAGGGCGGTGTCTATGTGTCCTGCCTTGGCCGCGGACGTGAACAGTTTCCCGGCGAATCGCGCGAGGTCAGAATGATCCATCAGGCCCTCGGAGACTTCCCGCTAACCGGCTTTTTCGCCAACGGCGAGATACACCATGACACCCTTTATGGCTATACAGGCGTACTCACACTTTTTACCTGATTGCCGTGATGAGCATGCCTTCGCAACGGCAATCCTGAATCACTGGCTGAAGAGTCACTGCGCATAATCGATGCGCATGCACGCCCTTGCCGGCCCCGGCAAATATGCCGCAGGTCAGCGCTCTTCGACCATGGCCCTGCGCAACAGCTGGTCGCCGTAGACATAACTCACCAGCGCCGCAAGGATCACCCCGGCGCCGGCCCACTCGTAAAGGCCGATACTCTCTGCATTGAAAAGATGACCGATCATCAGGGCGATGACAGGCGTCACGAGCGTGATCAGGGCGACCCGGTTTGCCGGCCACTGATGGATCAGCGAAAAGTAGAGCATGAAACCGATCACCGATCCGAAAATACCAAGGTAGAGAATCGACCAGACAACTTTTGGCTCCAACTTCCCGGGTAGTCCCCCGTCCAGAAACCACCAGCCCAGGAGAAAGAGCGGCAGCGAAACGAGCAGGCCGCCCGTCGTTGTCTCGAAACCACTGACACCGGCGTTGATACGCTTGATCAGGACAGCACTGAAAGACTGCAGTGCGAGGGCGGCGGCAATCGCAATGATGCCGTAGAGGTACTCCTGCCGGTAACCAAGGCCCTCCCGGAAGATCAGCATCAGACCGATGATCCCGAGCACCATGCCAAGAATCCGGAATGGTGTGAAGACCTGTTCTTGCAGTAGCCATGTCGCCCAGACACCGGTCACAACCGGCGTCAGCCCGAAGATCACCGACAGCAGGCCGGACGGGATATGCTGCGCGCCCCAGTAGGTACAGCTCATGGAACTCCAGATGCCGAGCCCCGCCACCAGGTAGGTCTGAAGAGCGCTGGTATCATGGCGAATCCTCGAACGCCGGGCCATGAGAATCAGCAGGCAGACGAGAACCCCGATTGCCATGCGCGCACCCACGGCAAAGAGGAAACCCGCCCCCATACTGCTCCACTTGATGGCGAGCGGAGTCGTGGCCCAGATCAGGATGACGCCGGCGAATGCGGCAGCTGGAGGCATTGGAGAGGCGCCTTGCTTGAAAAAGAGGGATCATAGCCGAAAGACCTCCTTCCGGTTCGTGAAGATTCTGTGCCCCCTGCAAAGCGAAGATGCATTCCCCCTTCCGGGGGCTTTTTTCACCACCTGGCAGCAGGCACAGGGTTTTTCCTGATACCCCGGGGATTCCCTCACACTTTCTCTGTCGCACTGGCAGTAGACCTGTTGCCCGGACAGGCATTGTCTGTACCGAGAGATACATTCGGGTGAAAATAGTACAGATACATTATTGGACGATTGTACTAATTACTCTTTTTTCTTTTCATTTCAGCAATCGGTGTTACACTTCGATGAAATAGCGCATCCAGGTGTACTGAAGTAAAGACAATTCTTCCTGAATTCCGTGTCGACTCCAGACCGGATTGGACAAGCGTCATAAAAAATGAGTGCGATTCTTGAACTTCTGAAACAGACATCGGCCTTCTCAGGCGGAAACGCCGCCTTTATCGAAGCCTTGTACGAGGATTACCTGCGCGATCCGGGCAGTATCGATCCGGAGTGGCGCCGCCAGTTCGACCTGCTTGCGAAGGAAGCCGCCAACGAGCCCGTGGAGACGCCGCACTCCGAAGTCCGCGAACGTTTCATGGAGCTGGCACAATCCCCCCCTCGTCTTCGCGGTGAATGTGTCGATCCCGCTGCTGCCGAAAAACAGGCCGCTGTACTCCGCATGATCAACGCATACCGGGTGCGCGGTCACCAGAACGCCGACCTGGATCCCCTGCAGCTGCGCACCAGGAAACCCCTCGACGAACTCTCACCCTCGTTTCACCATCTCACTGAAACCGACATGCAGAAGACCTTCCATACGGGGTCCCTGTATGCGCCGAAAGAGATGAAGCTGCATGACATCATCGACTTCGTGAAGGAGGTCTACACCTCTCACATCGGCTTTGAGTACATGCATATCACGGCCACGGAGGAGAAGCGCTGGCTGCAGCGTCGCATCGAGGGCTACCGGGCCAGGCCGGCCATCAACAACAGGAAACGACTCTGGTTGCTGAAGATGCTGACTGCGGCAGAGGGCCTTGAGCGCTACCTCCATTCGCGCTATGTCGGCCAGAAACGCTTCTCCCTCGAGGGAGCTGAATCACTGATCCTGCTGATGGACGAACTGATCCAGCGCGGAGGCGTCACCGGTATCGAGGAGATGGTCATCGGCATGGCACATCGCGGCCGTCTCAACCTCCTGGTCAATATCCTTGGCAAGCCGCCCCAGGTACTGTTTGACGAGTTCGAAGGCAAGAAACAGGCCAGCGGCATCATGACAGCGGGCGACGTGAAGTACCACATGGGCTTTTCGTCGGACATCCCGACACGAGGCAAGACAGTCCATATCGCACTGGGCTTCAACCCGTCACACCTCGAGATCGTGAGCCCGGTCATCGAGGGCTCCGTGAGGGCGCGCCAGGTCCGCCGCAAGGATAAACTCGGCGAGAAGGTGATGCCTCTCCTCATTCACGGCGACGCCGCCTTCGCGGGACAGGGCGTTGTCATGGAAACCTTGCAACTCTCCCAGGCGCGTGGTTTCTCGACGGGAGGCACCATTCATATCGTCGTCAACAACCAGATCGGATTCACCACCAGCAACCCCCTCGACTCTCGCTCGACAAACTACTGTACCGATGTCGGCAAGATGGTCCAGTCACCGGTACTGCACGTCAACGGCGACGATCCCGAAGCCGTGCTGTTCGTGACGCGTCTCGCACTCGACTATCGCAACAGGTTTCACAAGGACGTCATCATCGACCTGGTCTGCTATCGCCGTCTCGGGCACAACGAGGCAGACGAACCCTCCGTAACCCAGCCGATGATGTATGAAAAGATCCGCAACCGTGAAACCACGCGTGCGCTCTACGGGACGCATCTCGTCAGTACCGGCGCCATCGGCGAGGATGATGTCAAGGCGATGCAAACCGACTACCGCGATGCGCTCGACCGCGGGGAGATCGTTTCACGCCCGATCGCGACTGACAGACCGCATCACTACGCGGCCCACTGGTCGGCCTATATCAACCATGACTGGACAGACGAAGCAGACACCGGGGTACACATGGAACTGCTCGGGGAGCTCGGCATGCACCAGCTCGAACTGCCGGATGGTTTCAAACCCCACCCGCGTATCAGCCGCACCCTGGAGGCACGCGGGCTCATGGCAACCGGCGAGCAGCCGTGTGACTGGGGTTTTGCGGAAAACCTCGCCTACGCCACGCTCCTGCACGAGGGTGGACACGTGCGCCTCTGTGGCCAGGACAGTGGCCGGGGCACCTTCTTTCACCGCCACGCCGTACTGCATGACCAGACAAGCGGCGACGCATTCATTCCTCTGCGCCGCATCGCGGAAGAGGCGCGAACCAATTTTATCGTTATCGACTCGCTGCTCTCGGAAGAGGCGGTCCTCGGATTCGAATACGGCTATGCGGCTGCTGCTCCCGAAACCCTGACGATCTGGGAAGCGCAGTTCGGCGACTTTGCAAATGTGGCCCAGGTCGTTATCGACCAGTTCATCGCCTCAGGTGGCGCCAAGTGGGGCCTGAGTTGCAACCTGACACTGCTGCTGCCGCACGGCCAGGAAGGACAGGGTGCGGAGCACTCCTCGGCCCGCCTCGAGCGCTTCCTGCAACTCTGCGCCGAGAACAATATCCAGATCTGCGTGCCGACTACACCGGCACAGATCTTCCACTTGCTGCGTCGCCAGCTCGTGAGGATGCTGCGCATCCCCTTGATCGTGATGTCGCCGAAAAGCCTGCTGCGCCACCCGCTGGCCACCTCGCACCTTGCCGAAATGGCCGACGGGACGCATTTCCTGCCTGTCATTGATGAAATCGATCCGCTCGACCCGGAAAAAGTGGAACGCGTCATCATCTGCAGCGGCAAGGTCTATTACGAGCTACTCGAACATCGCAGAAATCTCGAGATGGATGATGTCGCGATCATTCGCATCGAAGAACTCTACCCTTTCCCGAAAAAGGCGTTCCGGGACGCCATCGCTTCCTACAGGAATGCCCACACCTATATCTGGTGCCAGGAAGAGCCCCAGAACCAGGGGGCCTGGGACCAGATCAAGCATCGCCTCGTGCGCGGTCTCCGTGCTGAAGACCATCTCTACTATGTGGGCCGTGCCGCCTCGCCGGCCCCGGCTGTCGGCTATGCACCCATGCACCGCATGCAGCAAGAGACGCTCATCGACGATGCACTGCTTGGCAACATCAATAAAAAAATGAACCGGAGAATCATGCGATGAGTATCGACATCCGCGTCCCGGCGCTGCCAGAGTCAGTTGCAGACGCCACCGTTCTGAGCTGGCACAAACAGCCAGGCGACGCCGTTTCACGCGACGAGAACCTTGTGGATCTCGAGACCGACAAGGTGGTTCTCGAGGTCCCCGCACCCTCGGACGGCGTCCTCATGGAGGTCCAGTTCGAAGAGGGCGATACGGTCGAGGCAGACCAGATACTGGCGATAATCGATGAAAACGCGACCGGGGCAGTTGCTGCTCCCGCTGCTGAAAAGCCCGCAGAGGCTCCGTCAGCAGAGAGCGAACCCGTCCCGGCTCCAGCTGCCGAGACCGAAACGGAAGAGAGTAGCGAACAACCCGTGCTGACACCATCCGTGCGGCGTCTCGTGAAGGAACTCAACATCGATGCCAGCAAGATCACCGGCACCGGCAAGAACGGCCGTATCCTGAAGTCCGATGTCATGAAATTTCTCGACAAGCAGGACAAGAACGAGCACGAGCAGGAACTGGAAGCATTGCGCAGCTCAGCAAAACCCGCCACCGAACTGCCGCAAGGCGCACGTCCCGAGGAGCGGGTGCCGATGACACGGCTCAGGGCGCGTATCGCTGAGCGCCTGCTGGAAGCCCAGCAAAATGCAGCCATCCTGACGACGTTCAACGAGGTCGACCTGCAAGCCGTCATGGAACTGCGCAACAGGTACAAGGAGACTTTCGAGAAGCAGCACGACACGCGCCTTGGTTTCATGTCGTTTTTCATCAAGGCGGCCGTTGAGGCACTGAAGAAATTTCCCGAGGTCAATGCCTCGGTCGATGGTACGGAGATCATCTATCACGGCTACTACGACATCGGCATTGCGGTTGGCTCGCCGCGCGGGCTG
>JARFQQ010000218.1 GCA_029287695.1 Gammaproteobacteria bacterium
GAAAAGCCCGGCATTGACCGGGCCTCTCTTTTCCGGCTGTTTGAGGGTTATTTTTTGTTGATCAGCTCGTAAAGAAACAGCAGAACGGAAGCCCCGCCGATTGCCAGCAGCAGGCTCGGGATATTAAGACCACTGACAGACCCGAAGCCGAGCGCTGTGCCGATGTATCCACCGACGAGGCCGCCGGCGATGCCGATGAGGATGGTTACGATCAAACCACCCGGACCGTCTCCCGGCATGATCCATTTTGCAATGGCGCCTGCAATACCGCCAAGAATGATCCATGCAAACCAGCCCATTTCGATTCTCCTGTTAATTTTGTTCTGTAAGGCAGAGTTTCGCATTTGCCTTCCGCAAAGAAAAGCAGCCGCTTGCATGCTGCAGCTTCGTTCCGGCGCCGTTTTCTCGTATCATGGCGACCCTGTTTTCCCGATATGGCACGAGCATGGTCAAGATAGGTATTGTCGGTGGCACCGGCTACACAGGCGTCGAACTGCTGCGCATTCTCGCCAACCACCCGGATGTGGAGGTGGCCTGCGTGACGTCACGCGGCGAGGCCGGCAGGAATGTTGCCGAGCTTTTCCCGAGCCTGCGTGGTTTCGTGGATGTCGCTTTTACTGAGCCCGATCCCGCACTGTTGAGGACATGCGACCTGGTTTTCTTTGCGACGCCGAACGGCACGGCGATGCAATCGGCACCGGAGTTGCTTGCGGCTGGCGTCAAGGTCATCGATCTCGCCGCCGATTTTCGCATCAGTGATGTCGCTCTCTGGGAGCAGTGGTACGGCATGACTCACGCATGCCCGCAGGTTCTCGGGGATGCCGTGTACGGCTTGCCTGAAATCAACCGGGAGAGTATCCGCAAGGCCCAGCTCGTCGCGAACCCCGGATGCTATCCGACAGCCACTATCCTCGGGTTTCTCCCGCTGGTTGAAGAGGGAATCATTGATACTTCGGCGCTGGTTGCGGACTGCAAGTCCGGTGTCAGCGGGGCCGGCCGTGGCGCCAGCGTGCCGACACTCATGGCCGAGTGCGGGGAGAGTTTCAAGGCCTACGGCGTTGCCGGTCACCGTCACCTGCCCGAGATCCGCCAGGTGCTTGGCCGTGCCATGAGCGGTGAGCCGGGACTCACCTTCGTGCCGCATCTCGTGCCGATGATCCGCGGGATCCTGGCGACACTCTATGGCCGCCTGGTCAAGGAGGGCGTCGATCTGCAGGCCGTCTACGAGGAGCGCTATCGTGACGAGCCGTTTGTCGATGTCATGCCGCCCGGCTCGCTGCCGGAGACACGCTATGTGCGGGGCAGCAACAGGTGCCAGATCGCGATTCACCGTCCCGGGGACGGCGATACCCTGGTGGTGCTGTCCGCCATCGATAACCTCGTCAAGGGCGCAGCTGGCCAGGCGGTACACAACATGAACCTCATGTGCGGCTTGCCTGAAACCGCCGGGCTGACCAGCGTTGCCCTATCTCCCTGAAAAAAGACGCCTACCACGCAGACGGGTACGTATCTACCAGCCGCGTCCCCTGATTGCCCAGCCGGGCAGTCATGCCTGGGGCTGGCTTCTGATCGCGATTATCCTGACCGTTGCGATCGTCTATCTTGGCTGGCAGCTCTACACCCTCGGCGATACACAGCTGGTCCGGGAAAACCGCCAGGCAGTCCTGATGATTAACGAACTCGAGCAGCACCTCGGGCGAGTCACTGACGAGCGGGACGAACTGCGCCAGCAGGTGGCTACACTGGAACTGTCCGCGCAGGTCGACAGGGAGGCGGCAAACCGGCTGCGCGAGGAACTCTCGAGCTTGCAGGGCGATCACCTCGCGCTCCAGAGTGAACTGAGACTGCTCGAGAGCGTGACATCCGGGAAGACGCCGGAAACACAGTTGCGCGTTTCGCAGTTTTCCGTGGCAAAACTGGAGCAGCCGCGAGAGTTCAAGTACAGCCTGACGGCAACGATCATACCCGAGCAGAGCGAACCGGTGTCAGCGACCATCCGGATTGCGCTCTCCGGCATGCGCGGCGGCAAGGAGGCGGAGCTTGATCTCCTGAAACTTGCCGGAGAAAAAAGCGGGAAGAGGGTCATCAAGTTCAAACAACTGCACATGATCGACAATGAATTCGACTTGCCGGATGATTTTGAGCCTGACTTTGTGAAAGTTGACATCAGCACGGATACAGAGACGATCGACAGCCTGTCTCAACGCTTTCCCTGGAAACCAGAATGACCATCAGCAAGGAGACCACGCCATGAGAAAAAGACACAAGCGTTTCAAACCCTCGGCCTTCACGACCGTGATCGGCAATGGAACCCTCGTCAAGGGTGATATCGCATTCAGCGAGGGATTGCATCTCGATGGCGAGGTTCATGGCAATGTTCTCGGACAGGGCAAGAATACGACGCTGACAATCAGTGACACGGGATGCATCAAGGGCGATATCAAGGTCGCCAATATCATCGTCAATGGCCGGGTCGAGGGTAATATTCATGCAGCGCAGCTCGTGGAACTCGCTGAAAACGCCGTGGTCATGGGCAAAGTCGAGTATGTGCTGCTCGAGATGGACATGGGAGCAAGGGTCGAGGGCGAGATGATTAGGCTTACAGAAAACAGGGAAGAGAAAGCGGGTAATTCTTGACTAAAAAGGTCGGAAAAGCGATAGTATTTGGCATCAGAATGTGTAAAACGAGAGTATTCAGACATGGCAGAAGCACAATTACAGGATGAAGCTCCGCTGGTCTTCACCCAGGCTGCGGCAGGCAAGGTCTCCGAGCTCATCGAGGAAGAGGGCAATCCCGAGCTGATGCTGCGGATCTATATCCAGGGTGGCGGATGTTCCGGCTTCCAGTACGGTTTCACCTTCGATGAAAACGTCAATGATGGCGATACCGAGATCGAGACTGACGGCGTGAAGCTGCTTATCGATCCGATGAGCTTGCAGTACCTGGTCGGCGCGGAAGTCGACTATTCAGAGGGTCTGCAAGGTGCGCAGTTCGTCATCCGCAATCCGAACGCGACGACCACCTGCGGCTGCGGTTCGTCCTTTTCGACCTGATTGCCTCTCCACAGGCAAGAGACGAAAAAAGCGCCGCATGGCGCTTTTTTTAGTCCTTGAAACGGGTGCGCTTGTACAGCAGCAACGGCTCTCCCCGGCTTACAAATGACGCCTCACCTCGACCACTTCCGGATCATCGTCACTGCGCGCAATCCTGAAGCCGAGTTTCTCGCACATCTTCAGCATCTTGCGGTTGTTTGACAGTACTTCCCCTGTCATCACCTCGAGTCCGCGATCCCTGGCGACCGCCATGAGGCGTTTCATGAGTTCCCGGCCAATGCCGTGGCGCTGCCAGGCGTCGGCCACCGTGAGCGCGAATTCGCATGACTCCCTGTCCGGATTGGTGACATAGCGGGCGACGCCGATGAATTGTGCATTCGTCTGTTCGTCGCGGATCACCGCGATCAGCGCCATCTCCCGGTCATAGTCGATCTGGGTAAAGCGGGCGAGCATCATGGGCGTGAGCCTTTCAAGGCTCTGCATGAAACGGAAATATTTGCTTTCCGCCGAGAGGTTGACGACGAAATCCTGCTCGAGATTTGCATCCTCGGGCCGGATTGGCCGGATGGCGATATTCGTGCCGTCGGCAAGTTGCCAGGTCGAGGCGAGTTCTGAAGGATAGGGATGAATCGCCATGTGGCCGTAGCGTGCCGTGCTTGCCCCGGGCGGCCGGACACTGATCCGCGCATCGACCGCGATAATGCCGTTTTCGTCGAGCATGACCGGGTTGATGTCCATCTCCTCGATTTCCGGCAATTCGCAGGCAATCTCGGAGACATGCTGCAGTACCTTCAGCAGGGGAGGAAGGTTGGCTGGTGGCAGGTCGCGAAAGGTGCCCAGCATTTTCCATGCATGGGTGCTGCGGATCAGCCGGTTGCTGAGATATTCATTGAGTGGCGGCAAGGCGACGCGCGTATCACCGAAGATCTCAACGGCGGTGCCGCCCATACCGAAACTGATGACGGGGCCGAACACCTCGTCATTCGACAGGCCGACAATCAGTTCACGTGCATGTGGCTTGTCGACCATGGCCTCGATCGTGACGCCATCGATATGCGCGTCCGGCTGTTGTGCCCTGACCGTGTCGATCATCTCGCGATAGGCAGTGCGCACAGTTTGCGGTTCGCGGATATTGAGGCGTATACCGCCGACATCGGACTTGTGCGTGATGTCCGGTGAGTTGATTTTCATCGCGACTGGCAGGCCAAGCCCCTCGGCGGCGACGAGCGCTTCGGCTGCCGTATTCGCATTGATGCTCGGCGAGGCCGGAATACGGAATGCCCTGAGAATCGCTTTTGCCTCGGTATTGTTGAGTGTTTGCCGTCCCTCGCCGAGTGCATTCTGGATGATCAGACGAGCGCCCACGACGTCCGGCTCACGGTCATGGGACAGCGGACCGGGCGCCTGCAGCAGCGCTTTCTGGTTACGCCTGTAGCATGCCAGGTAGCCGAAAGCCTCGACACCCGCTTCAGGACTTCGAAAGTGCGGGATTCCTGCAGCAGAGAGGATATTGCGTGCCTCATCGACAAGCTTCTCACCCATCCAGCAGGCCAGCACAGGCTTTTTGCTCTTGTCCCTCGCTTTCACGATAGCCCTCGCACAACCACTCGGATCTGTCATCGCCTGTGGCGTCAGCAGCACCAGGATGCCATCGACATTCCGGTCGGCCAGGATATGTTCGGTCGTCTTGAAATAGCGCTCCGGCGGTGCATCGCCGAGAATGTCGATCGGATTGGCGTGTGACCAGTAGGGCGGCAGGACATCCTTGAGGGCATCGAGCGTGGAGTCTGAAAGTTCGGTCAGCGGCACCTCGATCTCCTGCGCCCTGTCGGCGGCCATGACACCGGGGCCGCCGCCGTTGGTGATGATCGCCAGCCGTGAACCTTCCACGCGGGTTCCCGAAGCCAGCACCTGCGCCGCCGCAAAGAGTTGCGCGACCGATTTCACGCGCACCGCGCCGGCACGCTCGATGGCCGCATCGAAAACATGATCGCCGCCGGCAAGTGCACCCGTGTGCGAAATGGCGGCGCGGGTGCCAGAGTCGTTCCTGCCCGACTTGACCACAATCACAGGTTTCAGCCGCGCGGCGACGCGCAGCCCGCTGAGAAAGGAACGGGCATTGGAAACACCTTCCACATAGAGCAGGATGCTGCGTGTCTCATTGTCGATTGCGAGGTAGTCGAGCACGTCACCGAAGCCGATATCGGCCGTGGCGCCGAGGGAGGCGACGGCAGAAAAACCGTAGCCCTGGCTGTCTGCCCAGTCGAGCAGGGCGGTACAGAAGGCCCCGGACTGGGCAACGAGTGCCACCTGCCCGGTTTTCGCCGGGCTTTTGGCAAAGGTGGCATTCAGACCGATGCGCGGACGCAGGATGCCGAGGCAGTTGGGGCCAACGAGCGGGATGTCGTAGGTGCGCGCGATATCAACGATTTCGTTTTGCAGGGCGAGTCCTGCCGGCCCGGTTTCAGCGAAACCTGCCGAAATGACGATCACGGCACCGACGCCATGCTCGCCGCAGGCGTGCATCACGCCGGGGACCGCCGCCGGGGGAATGGCGATTACGACCAGGTCGACCGGGTGGTCGATCTCCGAGAGGGATGCGTAGGCATGCAACCCCTGGATTTTGCGATGCTTCGGGTTGACGGGATAGAGTGCGCCCTTGAAGCCGTTTTCGCGCAGGTTTCGCAATACCTGCCCGCCGACGGAATTCTCCTTGTCAGACGCGCCGACGACTGCGACCGATGCCGGCTCGAATATTTTTGCAAGATAATGCTTTTTCATCCCCTGACTCGCGCTAGACTGCTGGCATAGACCATTGTCGCCAGTGTAGGCCACTGGATGTTGCACTGCAACAATATTACCGTGAATTATCCGTGAACCTGCTTGTATGAACTCTGTTGCCTATATCACGCATCCCGTCTTTCTGCGACACGAGATCGGGGCGCATCACCCGGAATCGCCTGCGCGGTTGCATGCCATCAGCGACCAGCTGATCGCTGCCGGTATCGAGCCGTTTCTTCTTCATCGTGATGCAGAGCCGGCAACCCGGGAGCAGATCGAACGCGTGCATGATGCGGCCTATGTGGATGAGGTCTTCGCCGCCGCGCCCGAGGAGGGCCTCGTCTGGCTCGACGGCGACACCGCCATGAATGCGTACACCCTGGAGGCCGCGCTACATGCTGCGGGCGCCACTGTCCAGGCCGTCGACATGCTGATGTCCGGCGATGCAAGGCGCGCCTTTTGCGCGGTGAGACCCCCGGGCCACCATGCCGAACGGGACACGGCCATGGGATTCTGTATCTTCAACAACATTGCCGTCGGCGCAGCGCATGCCATCGCCGTCCATGGACTCGAGCGCATCGCTATCGTGGATTTTGATGTCCATCATGGCAACGGGACCGAGAACATCTTCAGCGGTGACAACCGGGTGCTTTTCTGCTCGAGTTTCCAGCATCCTTTCTACCCGGGCAGCGGGGCGGGGGAGACTGCGGCGAATGTCATCAACTGCCCGCTGCCGGCCACGACCGACGGTGCGGATTTTCGTGCCACCGTGCGGGCGCACTGGCTGCCTGCGATCGAGGCATTCGAGCCGCAACTGATCCTCGTCTCGGCGGGATTCGACGGGCATCTCGAGGACGACATGGCGGAGATGCGGCTGCGCGAGCCGGATTACGAATGGGTGACTCTCGAGATCTGCGACCTGGCCGACCGCCATGCCGGCGGGCGCGTCGTCTCGGCGCTCGAGGGTGGCTACAACCTCTCGGCGCTGGGTCGCAGTGTTGCAGCGCATATCCGTGCGATGATGGGTTGACGCCAGTCAGAGCCTTGCAGCGAGGCTGCGGGATCAGGCGGGATAGATTCCACCCAGGATGACTGCTTCGCGGGCGCCGGTGACTTCCGGCAGGTTACCGCTGAGGCTGTTCATGGTCCGCCAGGCGAGCCAGGCGAATGCGGCAGCCTCGACCCAGTCCGGATCGATGCCGGTTGTCGCCGTGGTGCCTGTTTCGATACCTGGCAGGAGTTCTGCGATACGCGCCATCAGGCGCCGGTTATGTGCACCGCCGCCACAGGCCAGCAGGCGTTTCGTTGCGGGCAGGTTGCGCACGGCGTCGCTGATGGTGACGGCTGTCAACTCCAGCAGGGTTGCCTGCACGTCTTCAGCATCCAGGCTGTCATCCATCCCCCCGGCAAGCCCGGCAATCCAGTCCAGATTGAATCTTTCGGTGCCTGTGCTCTTCGGCGCAGGCTGGTGAAAATAGGGTTCCGTGAGCAGTCGCTCGAGCAACTCAGAGGAGACCTTTCCGGTTGAGGCCCATGCGCCCTCCCGGTCGTAGCTCTCTCCCTTGCAGCGTGCAATCCAGTCATCCATGAGCCTGTTTCCCGGTCCCGAGTCGAAGCCGAGGACCATCTCGCGCGTACCGCAGGGCAGCCAGGTCAGGTTGGCGATGCCGCCTATG
>JARFQQ010000013.1 GCA_029287695.1 Gammaproteobacteria bacterium
CCTTCTCCCCCCTGTGTGCCATCCCTGCCGAGGGTATAAATATCAAACTCCAGTCCGTGCTCGCCCGGATTTGCATAGAGATAGTCGCGGTTCCAGGGATCACTTGTCAGCTTGGAAATATACTCGGGCACGAGAGTCGTCAGCCCCTCTTCTGTCGTCGGATAGCGGTACTTGTCGAGGCGATAGAGATTGAGGCCCTGCTCGATACTGCGCAAATCAGCCTTGACCTTGGTACGCGCGCCCTCATCGATCCTCCCCATGTAGTTGACGGCCACGGCCGCAGTCAGAAATCCGATGATAATCAGTACAACGAGGATTTCGATCAGCGTAAAACCCGATTGCACTCTTGCAGGACGTTTCATCATTAGTTCCTCGTTCATCATATTGCAGTGTTCATTTGGAAAATCGGCAGCAGAATCGCGAGAACGATCAGCAGAACCAGTACCCCCATGATAACAATCAACAGTGGCTCAAGGATGCCGACGACCATCGAAACCGAGGCCTGTAGTGTCCGCTCCTGACCGTCACCTGCCCGCTCGAGCATCTCGGGCAGGTTGCCGGAAGCCTCGCCGCTTGCGACGAGATTCAAAGTCATCGGGCTAAAATAACCGGTCCGCTTCAGTGAATTCGCGATACTCCCTCCCTCGCGTACGCGGTCCGCAGCGTTTCTCAACGCATCCCGGATGGGAAGGTTCCCGAGAACACGGGCGGCAATATTCATGCCGTTGGTTGCCGAGACGCTGCTGCCCAGCAGGATGGCATAGGTTCGCAGAAAGCGGGCCGTATTCACTTCCCTGATGACTCTCGAGACCAGCGGGATTCGCAGATAGAGCGCATGCATTCTGCGACGGAAAGCCTCGCCGCGATAGGCAAGGGAAAAGAGAAACACCAGCAAGACAACAACAGCAGCAAAATAGATTCCATAATGCTGCAAAAATTCACTGATCCCGATCATCGCACGCGTCAGGAGTGGCAACTCCTGCTCCATGTGTTCGAAAGTCTCGATCATTTTCGGAACCACACCAACCAGGAGGATCGTCACGACAATAATGGCAACGATTGCCACCACGACCGGATACAGAAGCGAAAGCGTCACTTTCTGGCGTGTCGTATTGGCTTCCTCGGCATAATCGGCCAGGCGCTCGAGAACAACTTCCAGCTTGCCGGCCTGCTCTCCCGCCTCGGCCGTGGAAGCAAAATACGCGGGGAAAGCCCTCGGAAACTGCCTGAAGGCGTCAGCAAGGGACATGCCTTCACTGACACGCGATCGCAATGCAGTAAGGAGGTGACGTTGCCAGTTCCTGTTGGTCTGGTGCGAGAGCACGCTCAGGCATTCTTCCAGTGGCATGCGCGACCGCAAGAGGGTTGCCAGCTGACGCGTGAACATCGCCAGATCAGCCGGGCTCATTTTACGATCGACAGCAGAACCGCGCTTTTTCTCCCGGCTCTTTTGGGCCTGACGCCCGCTGACCTCCTCGACGCTTACGGGATTCAGGCCATCCTTGCGTAGCAACTGCCGGAGATGTTTCGGAGAATCTGCCTGGGATACCCCTTTCTTGAGGCTGCCGGCGCTATCCAGTGCCTGCCAGGAATATGCCGCCATGGCTCAGTCCTCGCCCAGGCCTGCTACACGAATGATTTCGTCCAGTGTTGTCTTGCCTTCGAGGACGAGCCGGATCCCGGCGGCCTGGATACTCTCTGTACGGGTGCGTGCATGACTGAGCATCTCTTGCTCTCCGGCACCGGAATGGATCAGGCTCTGGAGAGTGCTGTCTATGCTGACATATTCATAGATACCGGTGCGTCCCTGAAAGCCTGTGTAGCTGCAGTGGCGACATCCCCTTGCCCTGTAGATGGTCGTGTCATCTGCCTCCGGTATGCCCAGCAGGTTACAGGCTGTGCCGTCGGCGATGACCGATTCGCGGCATTCGGTGCACAGCAGCCTCACAAGGCGTTGCGCCATGACACCAATCAGGCTGGTAGAGAGCAGAAAAGGCTCGACGCCCATGTCGCGCATCCGTGTAATTGCGCCAACCGCTGTATTGGTATGCAGGGTCGAGAAAACCATGTGGCCGGTGAGACTCGCCTGAACGGCGATTTGTGCAGTCTCGAGGTCGCGGATTTCGCCGACCATGATGACATCCGGGTCCTGGCGCAGAATCGAGCGCAACCCGGCTGCGAAGGTCATACCGATACTGCTGTTGACCTGCGTCTGGTTGACCCCGTCGATGTAATACTCGATCGGATCCTCGACCGTCATGATGTTGCGCTTGTAGTCATTGAGCTGGCCGAGCATTGCATAGAGTGTCGTGGTCTTGCCTGATCCTGTCGGGCCGGTAACGAGCAGAATGCCGTGCGGCTGCTGAATGACGGTCTCAAGTCGCGAGCGAATCTTCCCGGGCATGCCAAGTTGCACGAGATCCAGCCTTCCGGACTGCTTGTCGAGCAAGCGCATGACGACTTTTTCCGTGCTGCCCGACGGGATCGTCGATACGCGCACGTCAACAGACCGGCCGCCGAGTTTCAGCGAGATGCGACCATCCTGTGGCAGGCGT
>JARFQQ010000019.1 GCA_029287695.1 Gammaproteobacteria bacterium
GGCGTCATCGTGATCAAGGCGCAACGCTACCGTACGCAGGAGAAGAACAGGGAGGATGCGCTGGTGCGGCTTGCCGAGCTGATTCGCAAGGCGACAGCGGTGCAGAAGAGACGCAAGCCGACGAAACCCACGAAGGCCTCCATCAGGCGCCGCATGGACAGCAAGAGCAAACACGGCGAGAGAAAGAAGTTACGCAGGAAGGTCGACCCCGACTGACTCCCTCTCTTCCCGTTCCTGCTGTTCAGTCCCCGGTGAATGACCTCAGGCGCTGTTGATCCGCAGCGGTAACCGGCGTGCTCCCCAGGTGCCCGGCGCTTTCTCGAAGACGCCTGCACACTGCGTTCCGCATTGCGGGCAGGCCCCCTCTGCCGTCAGGTTCCACTCGGTGATCACATACCAGTCGCGGCCGATCAGGCGCGTGCCGCAGTCGTGGCAGTAAGTGCTGGCACCGGCCTCGTCGTGCACATTGCCCGTGAATGGGTAGCGTATGCCGGCATCGAGCGCGATCTTGCGTGCACGCGTCAGTGTCGCGGCTGGCGTCGGCGGCACATCCACCATTTTCCAGTCCGGGTGAAAGGCCGAGAAGTGGAGCGGGACATCGGGTCCGAGTTCGTCATGCACCCATTTTGCGAGCTGCTCCAGTTCCGCGGTCGAGTCATTGTGTCCGGGAATCAGCAGCGTCGTCAGCTCGATCCAGCAGTCGGTCTCGTGCACGGCATAGGCAATCGTGTCCAGAACAGGTTGCAGGTGAGCACCGGTCAGCTTGTGATAGAAATCCTCGGTGAAAGCCTTGAGGTCGATGTTGGCGGCGTCCATGTGGGCATAGAATTCCTTGCGCGGTTCCTCGCAGATATAACCGGCTGTGACCGCAATGCTCCTGATGCCCTTCTCTTGGCAGGCGACAGCCGTATCGATTGCGTACTCGTGAAAGATGACCGGATCGTTGTAGGTGTAGGCGACGCTGCGGCAGCCGTGCTCCTCTGCCGCCCGTGCGATGGCCTCGGGCGAGGCCGAGTCCATGAGGGTGTCCATCTCGCGCGACTTTGACATATCCCAGTTCTGGCAGAACTTGCATGAGAGATTGCAGCCGGCAGTGCCGAAGGAGAGTACCGCCGTTCCCGGCAGGAAATGATTCAGCGGCTTCTTCTCGACGGGATCGATACAGAATCCGCTCGAACGGCCCCAGGATGTCAGTACGACAGCACCCTGGTGGTTCTTGCGGATGAAACAGAGGCCGCGCTGACCCTCTTTCAACCGGCAGGCACGCGGGCAGAGGTCGCATTGCACATGGGTGTCGTCGACCTTGTGCCAGTACTTTGTCGGATGGTTCGTTTCGGGAATCCTGGGCGTATGCATGGCGCATCTCTCCGCGTTTTCCTTATATCAAAGATGCACCTGAACAGGACGGATATCAACAAGAAGCCGCTTTCCGGTTGTATTTTTTTCCTCTTGATACAGACTTGGATCATGTAAGAGGCAAGAGATCCGGCGATGTTCAGTGAGAAAAGGGCGGGAACAGTACGATCAGCCGCTGTCGCAGGCATGTTCTATCCATCCGATCCGCAGGAACTGGACATGCAGATCGACGGCTTCCTGCATGCTGCCGAAAAGCCGGCCGGCTCGCCGAAAGCCATGATCGTGCCGCATGCCGGCTACATCTATTCAGGGCCGGTTGCTGCAACCGCTTATGCAACGCTCGCCGAGAGTCGCCACCGGATCCGTCGTGTTGTGCTGATCGGCCCGGATCACCGTGTCGGCTTCCAGGGGATTGCCGCACCCTCCGCGGAGTGGTTCGAAACACCGCTCGGCCGGATCCCTGTCGACCAGCAGGCAATCGATGCGCTCGCCGGTGTCGAACGTTTTGACCGGGCGCACAGGCAGGAGCACAGCCTCGAGGTGCACCTGCCGTTTCTGCAAAAGACGCTCGATGCATTCAAGCTCGTACCACTGGTCGTCGGCCAGGCAAGACCCGAGGATGTCGCTGCCGTGCTCGAGCAGCTCTGGGGCGGCGACGAGACACTGATCGTGATCAGCTCGGATCTGAGCCATTACCATGACTATGAGACCGCGTCGCGTATCGATCGTGAAACATCACGTGCCATCGAGTCGCTCGATGGTTCAGAGATTGGACCCCACGAAGCATGCGGTTACATCGGCGTCAGAGGATTGTTGCAGGTTGTCCGCAAGAAGGGGCTGGGCGAGAGTACAGCCGACCTGCGCAACTCCGGTGATACGGCGGGGCCGCGCGACCAGGTGGTTGGATATGGCGCATACCTCTTCTACTGAACGCGACCGGGAGTATCGGAAGACGCTCCTGCGTCTCGCACGTGATGCAATCCTCCATGGCCTCCGGGAGGGAGACCGATTGCCAGTCGACCTGGCGCAGTATGATGAATCGCTGAAGAAACAGGGAGCCAGCTTTGTCACGCTCAAGGAGCAGGGCGATCTTCGCGGTTGCATCGGGACACTGCAGGCCTACCAGCCACTGGTCGCTGACGTGGCGGAGCATGCCTATTCCGCGGCTTTTCGTGACCCGCGCTTTCCGCCGGTGAGCGAGGATGAGCTCGACATGATAGAAATCTCGGTCTCCGTACTCGGTGAACCCGAAGAGATTGCTGTCAGCGATGAGGAGGATCTCTGCAGCCAGCTCGTTCCCGGTGTCGACGGAGTGATTCTCGAATACGGCTCCCTGCGCGGAACCTTTCTGCCGAGCGTCTGGGAGACGCTGCCGGATTGCGCCACCTTCGTTCGCCACCTGAAACAGAAGGCCGGCCTTGCGCCCGATTTCTGGGCCGATGGTATCCGCGTTTACCGTTACCGGACAGAGTCTTTCAGCGAGACCGGCAACTGATTTTCCCCCTGTCTCTGCGTGGAGAAGCGCGTTCGATCACTGCTGTCGGGATGGTACACTGGCTGCCGTTCTGATCACCAGGAGCAACAGCATGAGCGGTATTTCACTCTCTCCACAACTCTTCCAGGAAATCCAGCAGGCAATCGTCAAACAGGAGCCTTCCGCTGCACAGGACACGGGGCTTGTGATCCAGTATCTCGGTGCGATTGCAGGCTACATGCTCGGCAGCCAGGCCATGCCGACAGCCCAGAAAGAGGAGTTCCTCGGCGAACTCAAGGGTTTCATCGAGCATGTCATGAAGGATACCGACCAGAAGCATCAGCAACAGCGCCAGACCCGGGCATCGAGTGCCTTCGGCATCTGGGAACCCAGCTGACAGAGCCGGCATGAACAGCCTCGGGAAGCTTTTCGACAAGGACGGGATACTTGAACAGTCGATCGAGGGCTTCCGTTTTCGTCCCCAGCAACTGGAGATGGCGGAAGCTGTCTCCGGGACACTCGAGAAGGGCGGGGTACTCGTCTGCGAGGCGGGTACCGGTACGGGCAAGACATTTGCCTACCTGCTTCCTGCATTGCTGTCGGAACGCAAGGTAGTGATCTCGACCGGGACGAAAAACCTGCAGGACCAGCTTTTCAGGCGCGACCTTCCACGCATCCGGGAACTCGCGGGTAGAGGCATCAGGGCAGCGTTGCTCAAGGGACGTTCCAACTACCTCTGCATCAACCGCATGCAAAGCGCCGGTTTCGACAACCGCGCCTCGGTACCGGTCATCGCCGATATGCTCGAGCAGGTGCGTGCCTGGGCCGGCAAGACCCGCCATGGCGATATCGCCGAGCTCACCGGTATCCCGGAGGATGCCGCCGTGTGGCCGCTGGTGACTTCGACAACCGACAACTGCCTCGGCCAGGAGTGTCCCGACTACGAGGGCTGTCACCTTGTCGAGGCGCGCCGTGCTGCCCAGGAGGCGGATCTCGTCGTCGTCAACCATCACCTGCTCTGCGCCGACTTTGCACTCAAGGACGAGGGCTTCGGCGAGCTGCTGCCCAGCACGGATGCCTTCATCGTCGATGAAGCACATCAGCTGCCTGACGTAGCGAACCAGTTTTTCGGTCTCTCTGTCAGTACAAGGCAGTTGCAGGAATTGACGCGTGATACCCGGATCGCCTGGCGTCAGGCCGCCATGAAACAGTCCGGAATTCCCGACGCCTGCGATCTGCTCGACCGGGCGGTGCGGGATTTTCGTCTTCTGCTTGGCATGTCCGAGCGGCGTGCTGCCTGGAAAGAGCTGCAGCAGGACGAACGCCAGGTTGCCGCCCTGGATCTCTTCATCGAGCGGCTGCAGGGGCTCGCCTCGGCACTCGAGTCTGCGGAAGGGAGCGACAAGGCCCTCGACGGCGCTCTCGAGCGCAGCCGTCAGCTGCATGCGATCGCCGAGCGTATCGCCTCGGATGATGACAGCAATAACGTTCGCTGGTACGAGACGACGCGCATGGGCTTTCGTCTCAGCCAGACACCGCTCGAGATCGCCGAAGCCTTCCAGAAACAGATGTGGCACCATGCCATGGCATGGGTCTTCACCTCAGCCACGCTCGCGGTAGGCGAGGATTTCAGCCACTTCTGCAACCAGCTCGGTCTCGATGAGGAAACACGCACCGAGAAATGGGACAGCCCGTTCGACTACGCACAACAGGCGCTCTGGTATGTGCCCAAGGGTCTCGTCGAGCCAAGCCATGCGGAATTTGTCGAGCGCGTTCTGAAGGCATCCCTGCCCGTAATCGAGGCCAGCGGAGGCAAGGCCTTTCTGCTCTTCACGAGCTACAGGGCACTCAACCGCGCTGCAGAGATCCTCGAGGAACAGGCGCTCGATTACCCGTTGCTGGTCCAGGGGAGAGCGCCCAAAAACGAGCTTCTCAACAGTTTCAGGGAAGCGGGCAACGCCGTGCTGCTCGCCACCGGCAGTTTCTGGGAGGGGGTGGATGTGCAGGGGGATGCACTCTCGGTCGTCATTATCGACAAGCTTCCTTTTGCCGCGCCCGGCGATCCGCTGATGCAGGCGCGCCTCGATGCGCTCAAGGCGCGTGGCGTGAACCCCTTCATGCAGTACCAGGTGCCGCAAGCCGTCATCGCGCTGAAGCAGGGCGCCGGCCGGCTGATCCGCGGCAGTGATGACACCGGTGTTCTCATGGTCTGCGACCTGCGCCTGTTGACCAAGCCCTACGGAAAGACATTCATCAACGCCATGCCTCCATTCGCGCGCACGCGCGAGCTTGACGAGGTCAGGGCCTTTCTCGAGCACAAAAAAGATGCACAACCTGCTGGCAATTGAGACATCCGGGGAGGCCTGTTCCGCAGCACTCTGCTCGGACGGTGATTGCATGGAACTCCTCGAGAGCGAGCCGCGCAGGCACAGTGAGCTGATCCTGCCGATGATCGACCGCTTGCTGGCAGAGGCGGGCATCAAACGCTCCGCGCTGGATGCGGTGGCTTTCGGCCGCGGCCCCGGTTCTTTCACCGGCGTGCGAATCGCAACCGCCGTCGCCCAGGGGATCGGCTATGGCCTGGACAAACCTGTTGTACCTGTCTCGACACTGCAGGCGCTTGCGCAGGGTGCTTTTCGGCAAGCCGGGGCACGCGCTGTTCTGGCAGCTCTCGATGCACGCATGGACGAACTCTACTGGGGTGCCTTCACCCTGCAAGACGGCCTGATGCAACCCGACGGAGAGGAGTTGGTGGTGGCGCCGTCAGAGGTGCCGAAGCCTGACAGCCAGAACTGGACTGCCGCAGGCAGCGGCTGGTATGCGTGGGAAGAGATCCTCCGGCAGCGGCTGGGCGGGAATATCGGCGCCATTCTGCCGGATTCGGCCTGCCATGCACGGGACGTGGCGACTGTTGCGGCAGGCATGCTTGCAGAATCTTCCGATTACCCGGTTTTCGAGGCAATGCCGGTCTACCTGCGCAACCGGGTCACGCACCGCAAATCCTAGCCGTCGTCTTTCTTCGACGACTCCTTCAGAATCCTCTCCCTGTTCTCGAGGAGATAATCCAGCATGTGGGTGGTGAGCTTCTGGTTGATGATCACAGGCAGGCGTTCGACCATGTGATCCAGCGCCTCGTCCATGAGTTTCGGGATAACGCGGTTGAACTCTTCGAGCATTTCCTCCTCGATTAGCGAGGCAAGGGTATCGCGGTCGATAGCTGCTGAAAGGCGCGGTTGCGGTTTGCCGGAGCGCTGCTGCAGGAACCGGGGTGCACTCTCCTGAGCAAGCTTCGTTTCCTCATCACGCTCCGGTTTTCCCGCAGCCTTGCCGCTGCGTGCCGAGTGGCGATCGAACAGTGCAGAAGCGGACAGCTTTTCGGCAACTGCCGGTGCGAGTTCACCCCGGTCGAGTTCCTCCTCCATGAGAAGGTCCTCGAGCGAGAGGTCGAGCGGGTCCTCGTCTTTCGCCATCAGCCTGTGATCTTCCTGTCTTGCAAGGGATAGCCGCGCTCGCGATAGTAACGGTAGTGCTGCCTGCTGACCGCGCGCCTTTCCGGATCATTATCCACCGGTTCGATAACGCGTTCAAACCTGCTGAAGCAGGCGGGGACTTCCTCGGAAAGGTTGATGAGGATATCGCGTTCCTCGCCGGCATCGGCATTCCAGCCAATGATGACCGGCGTGGTGGTCGCGTCCGCAATCGGCAACAGGGCGTGTGGAACGAAACTCTGCTCCCTGAAGGTCCACAGCAGCTGGTCGAGATGACGCGCCTCCTGTTCGCTCGCGGCCTGAATCATGACGCGGTGATTCTCTTTCCAGGCCTTCTCGGCGATGCGGCAACTCAGAAGATACCTGTCCTGCGTCGAGTTGCTGTCGAGAATGTAGAAATCGATCCGTGTCATGCGGGTCCTGTCTAGAGAGCGCCGGCGCGTTTCAGCAGGTAGTTGACGAGCAGCGGGACGGGTCTTCCGGTGGCGCCTTTGGCGTCGCCCCCAACCCAGGCCGTCCCTGCGATGTCGAGATGCGCCCAGTGGTAATTTTCAGCGAAGCGTGACAGGAAGCAGCCTGCGGTGATTGAGCCTGCGGGCGGGCCACCGATATTGGCGAGATCCGCAAAGTTGCTTTCGAGCTGCTTGTGGTATTCGTCCCAGAGCGGCAGGCGCCAGGCGCGGTCGTTGATCTCCTGGCCGGCCTCGAGCAGTGCTTCCGCAAGCCGG
>JARFQQ010000041.1 GCA_029287695.1 Gammaproteobacteria bacterium
TGATTCTAAGTTATTGTTCTACATAAGTTTTTTCCATTTAACTGCTTGACCAGCCTCAGGAATCGACCTATTATTCCCATGGAGTGGGGGGAAATGGGGAAAAGTAGCGGATATCCTCATGTCCGTTACATAACTAATAAAGGTCAACTGAGTCATCCATGTATTTTGGAACCAATCTTGTCAAGCTTGATGCCAAGGGGCGCGCGGCCATACCTGCGCGGCACCGCGAGCGTCTGCACGTGACGAGCGGTTCCCGTGTTGCCGTCACTGTTCACCCGCTGGGTGAATCCTGCCTGTGGATGTATCCACAGAACGAATGGGAAATAACAGCCCAAACGGTGGCAAATCTCCCCCCGCTCAATCCACAACACGCCATGCTGCAGCATGTCTTGTTTTCAAACCTGTACGAACTCGAACTGGACGGACAGGGCAGGATACTGCTGCCGCAGCCGTTGCGTGATCATGCGGATCTTCTGAACGGCGAACAGATTGCAATCGTCGGCATGGGCAAGCGCTTCGAAATCTGGTCGGAAGCCGCAATGCAGGCGCAAAACAGAGCCTGTGCCGAAGCGGCCCGGGAGCCGGGTTCGGAGCTCTCTGCCGAACTCCAGAACCTGATGCTGTGACGTGGGGGAGCCGGTATTTCATCACAGGCCGGTGCTCCTCGAGGAATCACTGGAGGCACTGGCAATACGCGAAGACGGCACCTACATCGACTGCACGTACGGTCGCGGTGGCCACAGTGCGGCGATCCTCGCGGAGCTGGGCGAGCGTGGGTGTCTGATCGCGCTCGATCGCGACGCCGATGCAGTTGCATCTGCAGCGGAGCGTTTCGGTGAGGATCCGCGTTTCGTGATCGAGCATGCCAGCTTCGACAGGCTGGCGGAGATTGCCGAAAGGCAGGGCGTTGCAGGAGCGGTGAACGGGATACTGCTGGATCTTGGAGTCTCGTCGCCGCAACTTGACGATGCAAGGCGCGGATTCAGTTTCATGAACGATGGTCCGCTGGACATGCGGATGGATATGAATAGCGGCATGAATGCCGCAGAGTGGCTTGGTGAAGCTTCGGAGGCAGAGATTCGTGATGTGTTGCGCAGCTATGGTGAGGAACGGTTCGCCGGCCGCATTGCCCATGCGGTCGTCCTGGCCCGCCAGGAGGCGCCACTGATGACGACCTTGCAGCTGGCGAGGCTGGTCGAGAGAGCGGTTCCCCGTCGGGAAAAGGGCAAGCATCCTGCAACCCGAACCTTTCAGGCAATCCGCATTCGCATCAACCGCGAGCTCGAGCAGCTCGAGAGCGTGCTGGACCAATCGCTTGACGTTCTGGCGCCGGGCGGACGCCTGGCCGTCATCAGCTTTCACTCGCTCGAGGATCGCATCGTCAAGCGCTTCCTCAGGAAGCACTCCTCGCCGCCGAAGCTGCCAAAAGGGGTTCCGGTCATGGTGAGTGAGGAGACAACGGTTCTGAATCTGGTTGGCAAGTCCATTGCGCCCTCGGCGCAGGAGCTGGCAGCCAATCCCAGGGCGCGAAGCTCGCGTCTGCGCATTGCAGAGCGGACAGCATGACGCGGGGGCAGCTTGCTCTACTGCTCATCCTTGCTCTCGCGACCGGCTGGACCGGGCTCGAGGTGGTGCAATCGCAGCATCTCAGCCGCCAGTTGTTCGCGGAGCGTGAACGACTGCGTGTCGAGGCGGATGAACTGACCGTGACCTGGGGGCAGCTGCAGGTCGAACTGGCCACTTTTGCAGATTACGGGAGAGTCGAGAAGCTGGCCCGCGAAAAACTGGGCATGCGCGCTCCGCGCATGGATGAAATGCAGGTGCTTGGAACACGATGAGTACAAGGAAAAAAAGACAGCGCAAGGCCAAGGCCATGCAGGCGCAGAAGACAAGGCAGGTGAAGCCTGCTTTCAGGCTGCGTCGCCATGTCGTCCTTGCGCTGATGTGTTGTACAGCGGCCGCCCTCGTCGCCGGCGCCTGGTACCAGCAGGTATTCCGGACTGATTTTCTGACGCAGATGGGTCAGCAGAAGCATCTGGGGTATGTGGATATTCCGGCACGTCGCGGGCGTGTTTTCGATCGAAACGGCGAAGTGCTGGCAGTGAGCACGCCCGTGGACTCCATCTGGGCCAATCCCTCGCGCCTGAAAGATGACAACGAGGCTATTCGGGCGATTGCCGGAATCATGGGGCTCGATAACGAGGAGTTGTTCGACAGGATCGCGCGTCACAGCAAGCGAAAGTTTCTCTATCTCGACCGCTGGCTCGAGCCGCAAAAGGCACGCGCCATCCGGGCGAAGCTCGAGGCCCGCGGTATCAAGGGGGTCGGCCTGGTGCGTGAATATCGCCGTTTTTATCCTGCCGGGGAATTTTTCGCCCATATCATCGGTTTCGCCGGCGGCGACGACCGCGGGCAGGAAGGGCTCGAGTTGCAATACGAGGAGAAGCTGGGAGCAGTCAACGGGCGCAAGCTCGTCCTGCGCGATGCCAAGCGCCATCTTCTCGAGGATGTCGAAAGTATCAAGCAGCCCCGGGCTGGCCAGGACCTGCATCTCAGTCTCGACCGCCGCCTGCAATTCTATGCCTACCGGGCACTCAAAAAAGCTGTCAGGAAACATAAGGCGAAATCCGCCAGCCTCGTGACGCTCGATGTGCAAACCGGCGAGGTGCTTGCGATGGTGAGCCAGCCCTCCTTCAATCCGAATGGCAGTCGCAGCAACAAGGGCGGTCGCCTGCGTAACCGTGCAATCGTGGATACTTTCGAGCCGGGCTCGACCATGAAGCCGTTCACGGTTGCGACAGCCCTGGAACTCGGCTACATCACCGAGAAGACGACCATTGACCTCAGCAAGGGGTTCATCAAGGTCGGCAACAGGACTGTCAAGGACCCGAAACGCTATGGTGTCATCGATCCTGCCGGTATCCTGCTCAAGTCGAGCAATGCCGGTTCGGCGACGATTGCCTTGAAGATGCCGCAGGAGAAGTACTGGCAAATGCTCGACAGGTTGGGATTCGGGCATGAGGCCGGGGTGCAATTTCCTGCCGAGGCGCGAGGGCGCCTCAACCACTTCGCAAACTGGGCGACGATCGATCATGCCAACCTTGCTTTTGGTTATGGCATTTCCGCATCTGCATTACAGCTGGCGCAGGCCTACAGCATTATTGCTGCTGACGGTATCAGGCGGCCGGTGTCCCTGCTCAAGGTCAGCGAGCCTGTGGAAGGCGAGCGTATCCTTTCGAAGCAGACAACTGTAAAGCTCCGCCGGATGATGGAGGGCGTCGTCACCACGGAGGGTACGGCACCGAAGGCCGCCGTCAGTGGTTATCGCGTTGCCGGCAAGACGGGGACCGTCAAGAAACTGGGAAAGAACGGCTACGAGGACAAGAAATACCGCTCGCTCTTCGCGGGCATGGCTCCGGCAACCAATCCCCGTCTCGTCACGGTTGTTGTTTTCGACGAGCCGCGTGGCAAGGAATACTACGGTGGTCTCGTTGCAGGACCGGTCTTCTCGGAAGTCATGGAGCATGCCTTGCGGTTGCTCAACGTGAAGCCCGACAGCAAGGAAGCCGTGGACGGCCTGCAGATGGCTGCAGTGGCGGGTGCAGGATGATGCCGGCATTCACTTACAGCAAGGGCCGCATGCTGCATCGCCTGCTCGAGGGCGTAGTCGAGACCGCGCCTTCGCTGCCGGTCAACGACATAACCCTCGATAGCCGGCGGGTGACACCGGGGGCGTTGTTCGTGGCGCTCTCCGGTACGCGGGTTCACGGCCTGCAATTTGTCGACCAGGCGCTCGCCAATGGTTGCTGTGCGGTTCTCGCCGAGCCCGGCGGGGAGTGGAGCAGGCAGCGCATCGAGGCACTCGAGCTTCCCGTTCCGGTGATCGTCATCGACGATCTCAAGTTTCGTATCGGCATGATTGCCTCGCGCTTTTGTGGCGAGCCATCCGGCAAGCTCAAGATCATCGGTTACACGGGGACCAACGGGAAAAGCAGCTGCGTCTGGCTGACATCGGGCGTACTCGAGAATTGCGTCATGATCGGCACCATGGGCAACGGCCGCCCCGGTCGCTTGCAGAAAGCGACCCATACGACACCGGATGCCATTACCCTTCAGAAGATGCTGGCTGCATACCGGAAGGATGGCATGTCTGCAGTTGCCATGGAGGTCTCTTCCCATGCGCTCGACCAGGGGCGCATCGATGGCGTCATGGCGGACATTGCCGTCTTCACGAACCTGACGCGGGACCATCTCGACTACCATGGCTCGATGGATGCCTACGGCGCGGCCAAGAAACGCCTCTTCTCGCTGCCTGGCATCAACAAGTTTGTCATCAACATCGATGATCCCTTCGGAAACGAGCTGGCAAAAGAGCTCTGCAGCGAAGACAAATGTCTCACTTTCGGTATTGAAAATACCTCTGCCGGACTC
>JARFQQ010000099.1 GCA_029287695.1 Gammaproteobacteria bacterium
TACAAGAGCATCGCCAAGGAGGCTGCCGGTATTCTCAAGGGCGAGTACGGGGCATCGCCTGCCCCTGTCAACAAGGAGCTGCAGGAGCGCGTACTCGAGGGCAAGGAGCCGATTACCTGCCGTCCGGCCGATCTGCTCGAACCCGAGTACGAGAAACTCAAGCAAGAACTCAAGGGGCTTGCCACAGAAAAGAACATCAAGCTGGCCGAGAATATTGATGATGATGTGCTCATTTACGCGCAGTTCCAGCAAGTTGGCCTGAAGTTCCTCGAAAATCGCGGTAATCCGGATGCTTTCGAACCCATGCCTTCGGCAGATGATCTTGCGCCGGCAGCCGCTCCGGCCAGGGACGCCGTGCCGGCAGCCGAAGGTCCGGAGGCATATACCGTCAGTGTCAATGGCGCCAGCTACAATGTTGTCGTCACGCCCGGCGGCGAGATCACCGAGGTTGTGCAGGCAGCTCCTGCAGCAGCACCGGTGGCGGTTGCCACAGGTGGTGCGACAATCGATGCGCAACTTGCCGGCAACGTCTACAAGATCAATGTGGTTCCCGGGCAGGCAGTGAACGAGGGGGATGTTGTCGTGATCCTCGAAGCCATGAAAATGGAAACCGAGGTCAGGGCGTCCTGTGCCGGCACAGTTGCATCGGTCGATGTCAGGGAAGGTGATTCCGTGCAGGTCGGTGATACGCTGGTGACGCTTGCCTGATGGACGGTTTCACCGAGCTCTGGCAATCCATGGGGCTTGCCAATTTCGCCTGGGGACAGCTGCTCATGATGGTTGTCGGCGGAGGCCTCATCTACCTTGCCATTGTCAGGAAATTCGAGCCGCTCCTCCTCCTGCCAATCGGATTCGGTGCAATCCTCGCTAATATTCCCGTTGCCGGCCTTGCCGAGAGCGCCATCGAGCAACTCATGCATTATGGTCCGGAGGGGCACAAAATCGCCCTTGCGAAGCTCCTCGATGTCCCTCTGGACCAGGTTTATCAAGGGTTAAGTAATGCTCCTGCAGCCCTGAAGCAGGCTGCAGACCACCTTGCCGCGGATCTGGGCTATTCCAACGGCATGCTTTACCAGTTCTATAGTGTCGCCATTGGCAGCGGCATTGCACCGCTGCTGATCTTCATGGGCGTCGGCGCCCTGACCGATTTCAGTGCGCTCATTGCCCGTCCCTCGACACTGCTGCTGGGAGCGGCAGCGCAGTTCGGCATTTTTGCGACCCTGCTCGGTGCGCTGGCGCTGAACCTGGTGCCGGGCTTCGACTTCTCGGTCGCCGATGCCTCGGCTATCGCAATCATTGGCGGCGCAGACGGACCCACAGCGATATTCCTTGCCTCGAAACTGGCGCCGGACCTGCTGGGCGCGATTGCCGTGGCCGCCTACTCCTACATGGCGCTCGTGCCGATTATCCAGCCGCCCATCATGAAGCTGCTGACCACAGAAAAAGAGCGCAAGGTGCAGATGAGCCAGCTGCGCCCCGTCAGCAAGGCGGAGAAAATCCTCTTCCCGTTTTCCGTGCTGATTCTCTGTATCCTCTTCCTGCCGTCTGCGGCCCCGTTGATCGGCATGCTGATGTTCGGCAACCTGCTGCGCGAGAGCGGGGTCGTCGAACGCCTCAGTAATGCAGCCCAGAACGAGATCATCAACATCGTCACGATCTTCCTGGGGCTCTCTGTTGGCTCCAGGCTTTCGGCTGAGAAGTTCCTGTCGGTCGAGACGCTGGGTATTCTGGCGCTGGGCGCGCTGGCGTTCGGTATCGGTACGGCTGCAGGCATCCTCATGGGCAAGGCGATGCACAGGATCAGTGGTGGCAAGATCAATCCACTCATCGGTGCCGCCGGAGTCTCCGCGGTACCCATGGCGGCCCGCGTGGTCAACAAGGTTGGTCTCAAGGCCAATCCGCACAACTTCCTGCTCATGCATGCCATGGGTCCGAATGTCGCCGGTGTGATCGGTTCTGCTGTCGCTGCCGGCGTTCTGCTGGCGGTCGTCGGAAACTGATTCGTCTGCTGGCAGGGTGGGCTGAGATCGCCTGTCCAGATTCCTTCGACCGCATCTGATTCCTGTCTCTGGAAAGCGCGCAGGCAGGTGCCCGCATGTCACCATGGGTCACTCTTTCCGCTTTTGTCGGAATTTCAGCCAGATAGGCAGGAATTTTTGACATCCGGACGCTTCCGAAATAGAATTGCGCGCTTATGTCATCGCGCTGTCCGGAAATCGTCGATCCCTGGCGGGTTTCCGAGCAAAAACAGGCATTTTCCGGTTCTGTGCAGCTGGGCGACCTGCCCCGCCTCTCTCCTCTGTTGAGTCGTACGGAGGGAATCGCAGATTACCAGTTTCTGTTTTCTCGGGATCAGCACCGGCGTCCACTGATCGAGGGGCGCGTCGAGGCAACACTGTGGCAGACATGCCAGCGTTGCCTCACCGAGATGCCGCTCAGGGTCGATAGCGGCTTCAGGCTCGCTGTTGTTCAGGGATATGACGAGGCAGGGCAACTTGACGAGGCTCTCGAACCGCTGCTGGCGGAGGAGGGCAGTATCAGGCTGCTCGACCTGGTGGAAGATGAACTCTTGCTCGCATTGCCTGTTGTCGCACTGCATGATCAATGCGAGGCGCCGGCATTCTATGATGAGGAGATCTCCGTCGATGAGCCGCGCGAGAACCCTTTTGCAGCGCTGAAGCGCTTGAAGAAAACCGATTGATTTACCTCTGCAGGAGAGGACCATGGCTGTACAACAGAATCGCAAAACACCGTCGAAGCGTGGCATGCGCCGTTCCCACGATGCGCTGAAGAAAGAGACACTTTCAGTCGATCAGACGTCGGGCGAAACCCATCTGCGTCACCATGTGACTGCTGACGGTTTTTACCGCGGCCGCAAAGTCATCAACAAAGGCTGATCGGGACACTTTCTCAACCCGATGGATAAGCCCGTACGCATTGCACTGGATGCAATGGGGGGTGATCACGGAGTCGCCGTTGTCGTTCCTGCTGCAATGGCGTATGCAGCATCCGATCCGGGCGTCGAGTTGATCCTGGTTGGTGATGAAACCGCCATCGGCGAGAAGCTTGGCGGAGAGCATTCGCGTATTACTGTTCATCATGCCAGCCAGGTGGTCGGCATGGATGAATTGCCCTCCCAGGCGCTGCGTCACAAGAAAGACTCTTCCATGCGCGTTGCACTCAACCTCGTCAAGGAAGGTCATGCAGATGCCTGCGTCAGTGCCGGTAACACCGGGGCCCTCATGGCGACAGCACGCTTCGTGCTCAAGATGCTGCCGCATGTCGATCGTCCTGCCATCATCACGGCATTACCGAATACCGCCTCGCAGACCTGGGTTATTGACCTCGGAGCCAATGTCGACTCGAGCGAGGAGCACCTTTTCCAGTTCGCCGTCATGGGCGCCGAGCAGGTTGCAGCACTCAGCGGCATCGAGCGCCCGCGCGTGGGCCTGCTGAACATTGGCGAGGAAGAGATCAAGGGCAACGAGCAGGTCAAGAAAGCGCACGAGCTTCTCCAGGCGAGTGACCTTAACTACCTCGGCTACGTCGAAGGCGATAACATCTTCGACGGCAGCGTCGATGTTGTCGTGGCAGACGGCTTCGTTGGCAACGTCTCGCTGAAAAGCTCCGAAGGCGTAGCAAAAATGATTCGTCATTTCCTCCAGGAGAGTTTCAGGCAAAACCTCCTGACGAAATTCGCAGGACTCGTCGCATTGCCCGTGCTCAAGGCATTTGCCCGAAAGATCGACCCGCGCCGCTACAATGGCGCCAGTCTTCTCGGCCTCAATGGTGTTGTCATCAAAAGTCATGGCGGTGCTGACCAGCTTGCCTTCGGTAATGCCATCGGCATTGCCAAGAAAGCCGTTCATAACAATATTTCCCATCGCATCGCCAGGCACGTGGAAGCACAACTCGCAGCAAGAGAGCAGGCATGACATATTCGCGCATCACTGGTACTGGCAGCTATCTTCCGGAAAATGTCCTGACCAACAAGGATCTGGAGAAAATCGTCGATACCTCTGACCAGTGGATCCAGGAGCGCACCGGCATCAAAAAACGCCACATCGCTGTGGATGGCCAGGCGACCAGTGATCTCGCAGAAGTCGCGTCGAAAAATGCCATGGAGGCTGCAGGCAGGACGGCCGACGACATCGACCTGATCGTTGTTGCAACCACGACGCCGGACAAGATTTTCCCCTCCACGGCTTGCCTGCTGCAGCGCCGTCTTGGTATTCACGGCTGTGCCGCATTTGACGTGCAGGCTGTTTGCACCGGCTTCGTTTATGCAATGGGCGTTGCCGATCAGTTCATCCGTAACGGAACTGCCCGGTGTGCCCTCGTGGTTGGTGCCGAAACCATCTCCAGGTTGCTCGACTGGAACGACCGGTCCACCTGCGTCCTGTTTGGTGATGGCGCCGGCGCCGTGATCCTCGAATCTTCCGATGAACCCGGCATTCTCTCGACGCACCTCCATGCCGATGGCGCCTACGAGGATCTGCTGCATGTGCCGGGTGGCCTCGGCAACGGTCTCGAGGATCTGGCCGTCGAGATGCGTGGCAACGAGGTGTTCCGCATGGCGGTCAATACCCTCGGTCGCATCGTTGACGAGACGCTTGACGCAAACGGCATGCAGAAATCCGATGTCGACTGGCTGGTTCCTCACCAGGCCAATATCCGCATCATCCAGGCAACTGCCAGGAAGCTCGGCATGGATATGGACCATGTCGTCGTCACCGTGGACGAACACGGGAATACGTCTGCCGCCTCGGTACCACTGGCACTGGATACGGCTGTTCGGGACGGACGCATCCAGCGTGGTGAAACCCTGCTGCTCGAGGCATTCGGCGGGGGCTTTACCTGGGGTTCGGTGCTGCTCAAGTACTAGGAGAACACGGGCATCTCATGACACAGAAAATCGCATTTGTTTTTCCCGGGCAAGGTTCGCAGTCAATCGGCATGCTCGGTGAGCTTGCCGGCGAGTATCCGTCTGTCAGGCAAACCTTCGAAGAGGCATCCGATGCACTCGGTCTCGACCTCTGGAACCTGGTCTCGGAAGGTCCCGAGTCGGACCTGAACCAGACGCAAAATACCCAGCCGGCGTTGCTTGCTGCCGGCGTGTCCGTATGGCGTGTCTGGGAGCAGCAGGGCATAGCGAGTCCCGTCATCATGGCCGGCCACAGTCTTGGAGAGTACAGCGCACTTGTAAGCGCCGGTGCGATCGAATTTGCCGACGGCATCAGGCTGGTTGCAGAGCGCGGCCGTCTCATGCAAGAGGCTGTTCCCGAGGGTACGGGCGCAATGGCGGCGATTCTCGGTCTCGAGGACCAGGCCGTGATCGACGTCTGTGCTGCTTCGGCTGCCGAGCAGGTGGTGGAGGCGGTCAATTTCAACTCGCCGGGCCAGGTTGTCATCGCGGGCCACAAGGAAGCCGTTGCGCGCGCTGTGGAAGCGGCGAAAGCCGCCGGTGCAAGGCGTGCCGTGGAACTGCCTGTCAGTGTTCCCTCCCACTGTGACCTCATGCGGCCGGCCGCGGAGAAACTCGCCGAAGAGCTCAAAAACATTCCTGTTACGGCGCCGGCGATCCCGGTGCTCCACAATGTATCAGTAAGCGCCGAATCCGATCCCGATATGATCCGCAAGCGACTCGTCGAGCAACTCTATTCGCCGGTACGCTGGGTTGAGACGATCCGGGCCATGAAGCAAGCGGGTATCGGTCATATTGTCGAGGCCGGTCCCGGCAAGGTTCTGACCGGGCTCATGCGGCGTATTGACCGGGACCTCGATGCCAGCGCACTTTTCGATCCCCGGGGTATCGCACAATTAAAGGAGACTCTCAATGGCTGAGCAACGTATCGCACTGGTCACGGGCGCAAGCCGTGGTATCGGGCAGGCAATCGCCGATGCTCTCGGCGCAGATGGCTGTATCGTGATCGGAACCGCTACTTCGGATGGAGGCGCCGGGGCCATCTCGACACACTTCGGTGAGAAGGGTGTCCAGGGAGAGGGAATGAAGCTTGATGTT
>JARFQQ010000149.1 GCA_029287695.1 Gammaproteobacteria bacterium
GGTCGCAAACTCAACAGAAACAGCAGCCATCGCAAGGCGATGTTCCGCAACATGGCCTGTTCGCTGATTGAGCATGAACTTATCAAAACCACTTTGCCGAAAGCCAAGGAGCTGCGCCGCGTCGTAGAGCCTCTGGTGACAAAGGCCAAGACCGACACGGTCGCAAACCGTCGTCTCGCGTTCAGCCGACTGCGTGACGATGCTGCAGTTGCCAAGCTCTTCACTGAAATTGCTCCGCGTATGCAGGATCGCCCGGGTGGTTACATGCGTATCCTCAAAGCCGGCTACCGTGACGGTGACAAGGCCCCTGTCGCATGGGTGGAACTTGTCGATCGTCCGATTCCGTCCGACGATGAAATCGCTGCGGAAGAGACAACCGTTACCGAGTGATATCCATCGCGATGCTCTCTCGAGCATCCGGCCCCGGAAATCAGAAAACCCTCGCGCTATCGCGAGGGTTTTTTTGTCAAGCCAACATGCGGCCAGAAACAATTTCCCCGGAGATTCTCTTCACATCACTTCTCAGTCGAAGCGAATGACGCGCTTTTGCGGCTGAAGATTGATCTCCTGCACGACTGCACCTGGCCGTGCATCCAGCATCAGCAGCAAGGCTTGCACGATATCTTCAGCAACAAGATGCTGGTCAGCCTCCTCGCCCGGCTGGAAATCCAGCGTATCGAAAAAGCTGGTCTTGACCATGCCGGGATTAATGATGCCCACACGTACGCCACTTGTTGAACACTCCTCCTGCAATGCCTGCGCCAGGCCGCGCAGCCCGAACTTGGTAGCCGCATAGACGGCGCCGTTCCTGCCGCCCTTCAGTGCTGATTCAGAGCCGATGAAAACCAGATCGGCAGCGCCACGTTTCTTCAACCCCGGCAGGAATTGACGCGCGATCAGTACCTGGCTTGTCAGGTTCATGTCGACAAGTTGCCGTATCTGTCTTGCCGAGAATTGTTCCAGGGCGCCAAAGCGCCCGATTCCCGCATTCAGGACAACTGCATCGATATCCGGATGCTGGCGAGCGAGCTCGCTTAATGCCTTTGGCAGTTCGTCGATATCCGAGAGATCAAGAGGGACATGCGTGAAGCGGTCCGAATCAATTTCGGGGGTGGAGCGGCTGATGCCCACAACCCGATGCCCCTCTTCAAGCAGCCTGCTGCTGATTGCATGTCCTATCCCGCGGCTGCTTCCGGTGACGAGCAGTTTGCGCTGCTTCATGAATCATTCTCCGGCAGGTTCATGTAGATTTTTTCTTCCGGCAAATACTTTGCCAGCTCCTGCAGACAGAAATCGACCATCTCCCGCTCACGTTCGAGCGGGTAGGAGACCATCTTGCCGCGTGTCTCGAGTCCTGCAGCGAACAAGGGCTCTTCCGGATAGAGTCGCTCCATGTTACGGAAGAAGGGCTGCGGCATGCGAAAGGGGCCGGTCGTCACCGAGTGGATCAGGTCCGGTGGCAATGCTTCCAGCAGTGTCCTGAAGAGCTGCCTGTAGTGCTTCTGATAGTCTTTGTGCCAGATTAGCGGGTCGATGCGCAAGGCAACCGGCCAGCCTGCCCTGGCAAGCTGCAACATCGCTCCGGCGCGCCTCTCGACAGATGGCACGCGATGCTCGGTCGCTTTCCAGACAGCTTCCGGCGTAAAGCTGAAAGCCGTCACGACATTTGCCAGTGGTGAGCGCTGCAGAAGTGCACCGATCTGGGTACTCTTGGTGCGTAATTCCAGCCAGGCGTCCGGGTGCTGCTCGAACCAGGGCAGCATCGATGCCGCAAAGTCCGTTACCGGCTCGAGTGCAAGACTGTCACCGTCATAGCCGGAGAAGAACCAGGTTTGCCTGCCAGGCAAAACCAGTGTGTCCATTGCGGTGAGGAAATCCTCGTAGTTGACGAAGAGGACATAGTTCGCGGAGCGATACATGCCCTGAAGGAAACAGTACCGGCAGTCATAGAGGCAGTTCAGCATATGCGAAAAGTAGTAGTTGCTGTCGCCGCCGACTCCATAGCTGGCTGGCGCCTGCTGAACGAGGTTCTTGTGCTTTTTTGCAAGGATCAGTGCCGGACGCTGTTTTTGCAGCCGGAAATTCTGCGCTTTCGGATTGAAGACCTCGCCGTAACGCTCGCATTCGACGACAGTTGCGCGCTGGTGACGTAACAGAATTGCTTCCACACGCGGGTGATCGCGGATTTCCCGTTCGATGTAGATATAGGGAATCACGGCAACACCGGCGGCAAGGCATCAAGACGCTCTTGCAGCGCGTCCAGCAGGGCTTGTGCTGTCGCCTGTTCGGAAACCGGGGCGGGAATCTGCATGTCCGGGTTCAGAGCCTGCCAGCGCTGCAACAGCTGCTGCAACCGGTTCTGCTGGCTGACCGTGAAATGCATTGCTGCAGTCAGTCTCTCATACTGTTGCGTGACTCCGGCAGGTGTCTCGAGCAGCATGGCAAGCCTTTCGAGCGTACGGCAGAACTTCTCGAGAGCTTCTGCATGGGGGGCGAGCCAGCTCTTGACCTGCGATGGCCCGGGAATCCTGGCAGGGTTCGCGCGGTTGTCAGAGACAACCTTGAGCGCGTGCACGAGCTCGCTGCTTGAAAAACGCAGCGCTGTCTCCATGAAGCCGGCGGCTTCCATGTCGACCAGTCCGTCGCTTGCATACGAGTTATCCTCGCGGTCGACGGTCACAAGCGGGGCGCTGTTCCAGGGAGTACGCGTGATGAGTGCGGGGTACCAGGATTTGCCCGATGTTTCGTCGGTGACCTTGTGTGCGATTCGTGGCTCGCCTTGTGACAGTTCCGCGTGGCCCGCAATGCCGACATTGATCCAGGTGTTGTCCCATGGGAGGCCGGCTCGTCCATGCAGATGTGCCGTGGCAGCGGCTGCATTGACCTTGCCCGGGCCGGAAACCACAAGCCATGCATCATCGCCTGCGTAGACCGGGAAGCCATGATCGGCCTGGCGTCTGAGCCGAAAGTGATCGATCAGTGGTCGCGCCTCGGCATCAAAGGCCGTCACGATATGGATCATCTTGTTTGCGCCCCGTCACTCGGCATGACCTATTGCCTCTCCCGGGCCGGGTGTCTGGCTGTATCGGCGCATCAGCAGCAGGTAATGGTCAGCGCGCTCCAGCTTGCCGCGCTTGCGCGCGCCCTGCTCGAGAATAGCGGCCTTGTGGAGCAGCATAGCGACAGTTTCTGCATGCTGCGCGGGCGTGAGCAGATCGTCGGCGAGCATCTTCTCGAGCGCCCGGACACGAAATCTGTCCATACCCCAGTATTTGCGAGACAGCTGGTCCTCATGCCCGCCATATTTCTCGATATGCGGCGTTTCGACGAACAGCACTGGCTCCCGTACGCAGATGCGCAGCCAGAGGTCGTAATCCTCGCATGCCGGCAGTGTCTCGTCGAACAGACCAACCTCTTCAAAAAGAGAATGGTGCAGGACGGCGGAAGAGGGGGAGATGACGCACAGGGGCAGGCACTGGCTGTAGATGTGGCCGCCACTCTTGTTGTGCTTGAGCATCTGGTTGACACGCCGGCCATTGCGGAACCAGATCTCCTCGGTATGGCAAAGGCGGTGACCCGGATGCTGTTCAACAAGCCTGAATTGTGCCTCGAGTTTGGCGGGAAGCCAGCGGTCGTCGGAGTCGAGGAGGGCGATCCAGTCGCCCGTTGCCTTGCGGATGCCGCGGTTGCGTGCGGCACTGACACCGCGGTTTTGTTGTTGCAACAGCGTCACCTGCGGGTAGCTGGCCCGGACCATGTCTGCCGTAGCGTCAGTCGAACCATCGTCGACAACGATGATCTCGTCGACGGGCAGGGTCTGGGCGAGGACGGAATCCAGCGCCCTCGGCAGTGTTTCCACCCGGTTGCAGGTGGGGATGATGACGGAGATAGTGCCAGTCACTCGGTCGTCATGTCGGGCGTGAGTGCCTTGAAGGCTGCGAGCTGTTCCTCCGTCGCGGGTTTCTGGTGCTTTGCCTTCCACTCGTCGTAGGTCATGCCGTAGATGGCCTCGCGTGCCCTGTCATTATCCATATCGACTCCACGTTCGATGGCAGCATTCCTGTACCAGCGTGAGAGGCAGTTGCGGCAAAAACCGGCAAGGATCATGAGATCGATATTCTGGACATCCTTGCGCTTGTCGAGGTGCTCAAGAAATTTGCGCAACACGGCTGCCTCGATTTCGGTTCTTGTCTTCTGGTCCATGGATGCCTCAGTAGAGGTAGTTGAACATGCGGGTGCGGTATGTCTTCGTGATCGGGTGATCGCCACCGAGAATATCGAAGACCTGTATCATTGCCTTGCGTGCAGCGTCATCCTCGTATTCACGATCGCTGCGCATGAGGACCAGAAGGTGCTCCAGAGCCGTTTCCAGTTGCCCCTGCATAACCAGTTGCGCTGCGAGCTGGTAGCGCGCTTCGCTGTTGTTCTCGTCAGCCAGCAGCATGGCGTTAAGATCCTCGATTGCCGGTGCCTCCGAGGCGACCTTGTCGAAGAGCATTTGTGCACGCATGGCGGCCACTTCGGGTTTGTCCTGTTCTTCCCGGGGCAGCGAATCAAGGGCCTCTGTTGCTGCACTCATATCGCCGAGCGTGGCCTTGAGCTTGGCAAATGCCACGATGGCCTGTGGATTGGAAGGTTCTGCTTCCAGCACTTGCTGGATCAGGACCGCTGCCTGGTCACTCTCTCCCTGCATAAGCAGCGTGTAAGCCTGCTCGATAGCATTCTCTCCCTCGCTCGCCTCATGCGGGATATGCTTGTCGAGGAAGGCACGCACCTCGGATTCGGGCAAGGCGCCGGCGAACTCGTCGACAAGCTTGCCCTGGTAGACGAGCTTGACTGCCGGGATCGAGCGGATCTGGAACTGGGCTGCGATGGCCTGCTGCTCCTCGGTATTGATCTTGGCAAGTATGAACTTTCCCTGGTACTCGTCGGCAAGTTTTGCAAGCAGCGGCATGAGCGCCTGGCAAGGCTGGCACCAGCTGGCCCAGAAGTCGATCAGCACGGGCTGCTGCATCGAGCCATCGAGGATCACGGACTGGAAATTTTCCTCAGTTACTTCAATGATATAAGGTGAATCAGTCATCGGGTTATGCAAGGATTGAAAACAATGGCTGTATTCTAGCCGGTTGGGAGTTCAGGGGCGAGGGTCCGGGAACACGCTCATCTATACAACAGCCACAGGACGAGTGATAACAGGCCGCTGACCAGAAGCATCGTGGTGATCGGCAGATAGAATCTGAAATTTTCTCTCTCGATGATGATATCGCCCGGCAGGCGCCCCAGCGGAATGGAACCCAGCCAGGGCCAGGCAAGGCCGATCCCAAGAATGATCAGGCCGAGAATGATGAGTGTTTTCTGCATGAAAGAATCTGTGTCAACACCATCCCGGGAGAGCAGGGATGGGCGTTCGCTGACCCGTCGGAATGGCTTGTCTGTCTCTGTTCAATATAAGAATATCGTTTGCTATTTCACCGGCATCGGCGTATTGTGCACCCAGCATACATCTTAGTCCCGCCTTTAACGCCGTCCATTCGCTGTTTCCTCATCGTTACACCCGAATCCAGCTTAATACGCGCTCACCGAGATTTGTGGTCCCGTTCGCTGTTTTGGCGAACATTCTATTCAGTTTTACTTTGAGGTAAATACCCATGTCTGACAGACAAACAGGAACCGTCAAGTGGTTCGACAGCACGAAAGGTTATGGTTTCATCCAGCGTGAAGAGGGCAAGGATCTCTTCGTACACTCCCGCTCCATCGCGGGTGAAGGCTACCGTTCGCTCGAAGATGGCCAGAAAGTCGAATTCAGCGAAGTCCAGAGCCCGAAGGGCCCACAGGCCGAGAACGTCACGCCTCTCTGAGCCTGGCCTTCATGCCTGAAAACCGCCTCTGTGAGGCGGTTTTTTTTCACTCCTGCCTGCCAGTGTTGCGACGCTGGTGGCGTATCCCAACCGGCTTCTCGAGGTACTAACTTTGATTACTCTGTTTATTCGCGGTCTTCCGAAGTCGATGACCGAGGAAGGTCTGACGGCGCTTTTTGCCGAATACGGTTCTGTTCGATCGCTCAAGATGTCGAAAGACCTCTTTTCGGGCGAGTGCAAGGGATTTGCCAACATCGACATGGAGGGGCACGAAGCGAGGGCTGCGATCGCCGCGCTCGACGGCAAGGCCGTCAACGGCAGCATGATCCAGGTGGCTCAGGATCGTCCGCGCAAGGGGCGTGGCAAAAGACGCTAGTCTATTTTCTGCGAGAGCCGATCTACACTACCCGCCTTTTTCCCGCGGCAGACTTTATCTAGTTCAATTTGGGACGCTTCTGCAGCTTCCGCTGCAGGGTTCTGCGATGCATCCCCAGCTGGCGCGCTGTCGACGAAATATTGCCGTCATTCTCCTCCAGGACGCGCTGGATATGTTCCCACTCAAGCTGTTTCAGTGGCGTCGGTGAAAAATCAGCAGAATCATCACCTCTCTCTTCCGGAGGCGCTTCCTCGAATGCCTTCAGTATCGACTGTACGTTGACGGGCTTGGCAAGATAGTTGATGGCGCCGAGCTTGATTGCCTGTACCGCGGTCGTGAGGCTTGCGAATCCTGTCAGCACCACGATCTGCACGCCCGGCACAACTTTTAACAGGGGCTGGATCAACTGGATGCCCGAGTCGTCGCCGAGGCGGAGGTCGAGTACCACCTTGTCCGGTTCATGTTCCTTCGCGCTGGCGAGTGCCTCCCCGGCATCGTGGGCGACAAAGGCCTTCAGCATGTGCCGCTCCAGCGAACGGCTCAGCGTACGGCAGAAGGCTTCATCGTCATCGATGACCAGGATCTTTTCCATCGGTTCAGGCACTTGCCTCCCGAAATCTGAGTGAATCGAGCGGGATGCGTATGCGTGTCGCCATGCCACCCTGTTGTAATCGTTCCATGCGCAATTCGCCCCGGAGCTGTTCCAGTGTTGCGTTCGACAGGATCAAGCCAAGCCCCAGGCCTTCCTGCTTGGTGCTGAAGGAGACATTGCCCGCGAGTGTACTCTGTTCCTTGCTGAGACCTTTGCCATCGTCCTCGATGACGACGTGCAGGTCAACGCCATCTGTCCTGGCGCTGATATTGATGTGGCTGCTGTTGTTATCGAGCGAGGCATCGGCAGCGTTGTTCAGCAGGTTCATGAGAATCAGCGACAAGGCATGTTTCTCATAGATCAACGGCGCCTCGTCGAGCCTGAAGGACTTGGTTAATTCGATCTCCGAGCGCAGTGCGCTCCAGGCGCGGATGATCGACATGAGCGCCTCGTCGAGTGGCATCTGCTTGCCGCCATTGCCACGCGCCATCTCGGCGGCCTGCTGCAGCCGTTGCAGGCGCACCTTGCAGTGATTGACCTGCAGTCCGATCTCGCGCGCGTCCTCGTGAAGCTGTTCGTCGTTACCTGCCTGCAGTTCGATTTCCTCGGCCAGCATCGCGATTGTCGAAAGAGGCGTGTTGAGCTCATGTGCGGTTCCCGCGGCCATCGCGCCGACGGAGACGATATGTTCGTTTCGCAGCAGTCTCTGCTGCATCCCGGCAAGCTGTCGATCCCGTTCGCGCCCGGTGCGTGACAGGCTGTAGACGAGGATCGCCCCGACAAGCGCGCTGAGTATAAAGGTGCCCCACATGCCATAGATATGAACCATGAAATCACCGCCGAAGCGATCGCCGACCGGTGGCAGTGGCAGGTAATTGGTCATCAGAAAGGTGTAGAGCACCGCGCAGGAGAAGAGTACCCAGAAAACATGGATTCCGCGCAGGTAGGCTGCGGCCAGCACCACAGGCACCAGGAGCAGGGAAATAAAGGGGTTTGTCGAGCCGCCGGCAAAGTAGAGCAGAGCCGTGAGGGCGATCGAGTCGATGATGAGATGCAACATAATTTCCAGGTCGGTAACCGGGAAGGTGCGTTTCAGTCGAAGCGAGACAATCAGGTTGAAAAACGCAAGGCAGGCGACAATAACCAGCAGGGGCGTTGCCGAGATATTCATCGGCAGCAGGGTGAAGG
>JARFQQ010000164.1 GCA_029287695.1 Gammaproteobacteria bacterium
TCCAGCGGCGGCATCTACAGCTACCGCCACGGCGTCCGTATCGGCGTGCTCGTCGACATGGAAGGCGGCAACGATGAGCTCGGCCGCGATATCGCCATGCACATCGCCGCGAGCAACCCGCTGTGCGTTGCCGAGTCCGACGTGCCTGCCGATGTCATCGAAAAGGAGCGCGAGATCTATCGCGAGGAAGCGCGCCAGAGTGGCAAGCCGGAAAACATCCTCGACAAGATCATCGAAGGCAAGATGCGCAAGTACCTTGAAGGCGTCACGCTGCTTGGCCAGGCGTTCGTCAAGGATCCCGACACCTCGGTCGGCAAGCTGCTCGAGAAATCCGGCGCCACCGTTATCGCCTTCAGGCGTTTCGAAGTCGGTGAAGGTATCGAGAAAAAACAGGAAGACTTCGCTGCCGAAGTCATGGCCCAGGTCGAGGGTTCCTGATTCTTCTTCAACACGGCAAAAAGCGCTCCATCACGGAGCGCTTTTGCTATACAGTTCGTGACTATGACTGAACCTGCCTATCAACGTATCCTGCTGAAGCTTTCGGGCGAGGCGCTCATGGGGGATGGCGATTTCGGCATCGATTCCGCAATACTCGAGCGGCTTGCCAGTGAAGTCCGCCAGCTGACAGCTGCAGGCGTCCAGGTCGGGATCGTGGTCGGGGGAGGCAATATCTTCCGCGGCGCCGGTCTCGTCCGGAGCGGTATCGATCGTGTGACCGGCGACCACATGGGCATGCTCGCCACTGTCATGAACTCACTGGCGATGCACGATTTCCTGCGCCGGGGCGGTGTCAACAGCCGCGTCTACTCGGCATTCCGCATCGACGGTGTCTGCGACCATTTCCAGCGGGATGCTGTTGTCGAATTCATGGAGCAGGGTGGCGTGGCCATGCTCGCCGCCGGTACCGGCAATCCCTTCTTCACCACCGACAGTGCCGCGAGCCTGCGCGCGATCGAGATCGGCGCCGACCTCATGATCAAGGCAACCAAGGTCGATGGTATCTACACTGATGATCCCGTCACCAATCCCGATGCCCGACTCTACGAAACGCTGGATTACGACCGTGTACTGAGCGAGAATCTCGGGGTCATGGACCTGAGCGCCATACTCCTGTGCCGTGACCATGGCCTGCCGCTGCGGGTTATGAACATCTATGAACAAGGGGCGCTGCAGCGCCTGATTAACGGAGAGCCTGTCGGCACTCTTGTGCAGAGAGAATCAAAAGCATGATTGACGATATTAAAAGTGATGCTGCTGAACGCATGGGCAAGAGCGTGCATGCGCTGGAAACCGAACTTGCCAAGTTGCGTACCGGCCGCGCGCATCCGAGCCTGCTTGAGCATATCAACGTTTCCTATTACGGCGCGGACACGCCGCTCAACCAGGTCGCCAACGTGACCGTGGAGGACGGACGCACGCTGGTCGTTCAGCCCTGGGAACAGAATCTGGTTTCCGCCGTCGAGAAAGCGATCATGGAATCCGATCTCGGCCTCAATCCGAATACCGCCGGTACGGTGATCAGGATCCCGCTGCCGCCACTGACAGAGGAGCGGCGCAAGGATCTTGCCAAAATCGTTCGCAACGAAGGCGAGCAGGCGAAAGTCGCCGTGCGCAATATCAGGCGCGATGCCAACGGCGATCTGAAAAACCTCGTCAAGGAAAAACTCATCACCGAGGATGACGAGCACCGTGGCCAGGAAGTCATCCAGAAACTGACAGACCAGCATGTGAAAGAGATCGACCAGCGCGTCGAGCAGAAAGAAAAGGACCTGATGACCTTCTAGGGAATATCGGACAGCAAGGTGCCAGAACAGAGCGATCACACACAGATACCGCGCCATGTGGCCATTGTCATGGACGGCAACGGCCGCTGGGCCCGACAGCGCGGCAGGCCGCGTACCTATGGGCACAAGGTCGGCTCCTCCAAGGTGCATGACATTGTCGAGGAGAGCAAGGAGCTGGGTATCGAGGTCCTGACGCTGTTTGCCTTCTCCAGCGAGAACTGGAAACGGCCGAAGAGCGAAGTCAATTTCCTCATGGAACTGATGATCCAGATGCTCAAGAAGGAGATTCGCAAGCTCGAGGCCAAAGGCGTCCAGCTGAGGTTCATCGGCCAGCGCGAACTGCTCCCGGAGAAGCTGCTGAAAGTCATCGCCGACTCCGAAGCGCGCACCAGGAACAACAATGCACTGATACTGCAAATCGCAGCTTCCTATGGCGGCCAGTGGGATATCACCCGTGCGGCCCGGGTGCTGGCGGAAAAAGTGGCCGGGGGTGAGCTGCTCCCCGAGCAGATCGACGAGAAAACCTTTGCCGCCGAGCTTGCCTTTTCCGATCTCCCTGACGCCGACCTCTTCATCCGCACCGGTGGTGAACTGCGCATCAGTAATTTCCTGCTCTGGCAGGCAGCCTATGCCGAGTTTTATTTCACGGATGTTCTCTGGCCCGACTTCAGTGTCGATGAATACCACAATGCGCTGAGGCACTTCTCGGGTCGCCAGCGCCGATTCGGACAGACAGGCGAGCAGGTCTCCGGCTGATGCTGCTTCAGCGTGTCATCACGGCACTGGTTCTTGTTCCGCTGGTGGTCTGGGGTGTGCTTAAATCCCCGCATGATCTGTTTGCCCTCATCGCCGCGGTCGTTTTTCTGCTTTGTGGCTGGGAGTGGGCGCGCCTCACCGGCATGCGCTCCATATTCGCAAGGGCAGGTTACCTGCTGCTGATCGCCGCCATCATGGCCTGGCTCTATTTCAACGCGACCGTGCAGCAGCAGGATATTCTCGTCATCGCGGCGGCCGGTATCTGGTGCGGTATCACGGCCGCACTCTTTCTCTGGCGGCAGCGGCCACTGCAACAGGTCGGCTGGCAACCGGTTCCCGCAGCTTTCGGCCTGCTGCTGTTGCCTGCAGCCTGGCTCGCGCTCTGGCTGCTCCATCTCTCCTCGCCGAATGGCCCTGCGATCACGCTCGGGCTCATGGTCCTGATCTGGAGTGCGGACAGCGCCGCCTATTTCACCGGCAAGGCGCTTGGCAAGCACAAGCTCGCGCCGGTGCTGAGCCCGGGCAAGACGCTCGAGGGCGTGGCTGGCGGACTGGTTGCCGCCGCTGTTGTCGGAATTCTGCTGTTTCTCTTTCTCGGCCAGGGATCAGCGGCCTCGCTGGTCGCTGCCGCATGCATCGCGCTCCTGACGGCGCTGGTCTCCGTCGGGGGCGATCTCTTCGAGAGCATGGTCAAGCGCCGTGCCGGCGAGAAGGACAGCGGCAAGTTGCTGCCGGGCCATGGTGGTATCTGGGACCGCATCGACAGCCTCATTTCCAGCAGTCCTGTTTTCATCGCTGCGCTCTCCCTCAGCGGGTTCGCTGTATGATCAACGTCACAGTCCTGGGGTCGACAGGATCGATCGGCACCAGCACCCTGGATGTCATCCGGCGCCATCCTGAACGGTTTCGCCTGTTCGCACTCGCTGCCAACAGCAGCGTCGACACTCTCTACGACCAGGTCCTCGAGTTTCGGCCAGCCTGTGCCGTTCTCGTGGATGCAGACGCTGCCGCGACACTCCGCTCGCGGATTGCCGCTGCAGGCCTCGATATCCCGGTGCTCGACGGTGAAGCCGCCCT
>JARFQQ010000199.1 GCA_029287695.1 Gammaproteobacteria bacterium
ATGAGCTTGTCGAGGTCGGTACGCTGCTCGACACGGGCAGCCTCAACGGTATAGGAGACGCGACGGATCGGCGAATAGGTTGCATCGACCTTGAGCCAGCCAACGAGATTCTCTTCTTCTTCCTCGCGCATGGTTGCAGGCTCGTAACCGCGGCCCTTGCGGACCTTCATGGTCATGTTGAGGGCGATGTCCTTCGTCAGCGTCGCAATGACGTGATCGGGATTGGCCACCTCGACATCGTGATCCAGGGTGATGTCGCCCGCTGTCACCACTGACGGACCCTGCTTGGAAAGCTTGAGTGTCGCCTCGTCGCGATTATGCAGTGCAATGGCCATGTCCTTGAGATTCAGCAGGATATCCAGCACATCCTCCTGGACACCGTCGATGCCGCTGTATTCGTGAAGCACGCCGTCAATGGATGCACCGATGACAGAGCTGCCCTGCATGGATGAGAGCAGGATGCGGCGCAGCGCGTTGCCCAGCGTGTGGCCAAAACCGCGCTCGAATGGCTCCAGCACGACCCTGGAGTGCGTGTTGGAAATATTGTCTACCTTGACAATACGCGGCTTTAGAAAATCTGTGATTGCATCTGTCATGTATGCGCCTCGATGGTTCCTTACTTGGAGTAGAGTTCGACGATGAGCTGTTCGGTGATTTCAGCTGGCAGCTCTGCACGATCCGGCACACGCTTGTAGGTGCCGCTCATGCCCTTGGCATCGACCTCGACCCACTCCGGAAATTCATACTGCTCGGCCAGTGCCAGCGAGTTCTGGATGCGCACCTGGTTGCGCGATTTCTCGCGCACACTGACGACATCTTCCGGGGAGACCTGGTAAGAAGCAATATTGACCGTCTTGCCATTCACGAGAATCGCCTTGTGGCTGACAAGCTGGCGCGCCTCGGCACGCGTGGAGCCGAAGCCCATGCGGTATACGACGTTGTCGAGACGGCCTTCGAGCAGTTTCAACAGGTTGTCACCGGTCGCGCCTTTCTTCTGGGCGGCCTTTTTATAGTAGTTGCGAAACTGCTTTTCGAGCACGCCATAGATCCGGCGAACTTTCTGCTTTTCACGGAGCTGCAGTCCATAGTCTGACTGGCGGCGGCGACGCTCACCCTGCTGACCGGGAACTTTCTCCATGTTGCACTTGGAGTCGAGAGCGCGGACACGGCTCTTGAGTCCGAGATCTGTGCCTTCACGACGGCTCAGTTTGCATTTTGGACCAATGTATCTTGCCATGTTCGACTCCGTTTAGACGCGACGCTTTTTCGGTGGACGGCAGCCATTGTGCGGAATGGGCGTCACATCGGAAATGCTTGTGATCTTGAAACCAACAGCATTGAGTGCACGGACAGCCGATTCGCGACCCGGACCGGGACCCTTGATCTCGACATCCAGGCTCTTCATGCCAAATTCCCTTGCCATCTCGCCGCAGCGCTCGGCCGCGACCTGCGCAGCGAACGGGGTGCTCTTGCGTGAACCGCGAAATCCGGATCCACCGGCAGTGGTCCAGCACAGGGCATTGCCCTGGCGATCAGAGATGGTGATGATGGTGTTGTTGAAAGACGCGTGGATATGCGCCACACCGTCGGTGACCGTCTTTCTGACCTTCTTTTTGGTACTACGAGTTGGTTTTGCCATTTTGCACTTAGCCTGTTAATGGATCACTTCTTGATCGCACGACGCGGGCCCTTGCGGGTACGCGCATTTGTTTTGGTACGCTGACCGCGAACGGGCAGACCACGACGATGACGGATTCCGCGGTTGCAGCCGAGGTCCATCAGTCGTTTGATATTCATCGAAATTTCACGACGAAGATCACCTTCGACCATGAATTTCTCCACTTCGACACGCAGGGCATCGATCTCGTTTTCGGCGAGTTCCTGGATCTTGCGATCCCGCGGAACGCCGGCAGCATCGCAAATCTGCGCCGCACGGGTACGGCCGATGCCGTAAATCGACGTCAGTGCAATGACTGTGTGTTTTCTGTCCGGTATGTTTACACCAGCAATTCGGGCCATTATGAGCTCCTGAATCCTATCTAAATCACGCCGCGCGAGCGAAACGCGCAATGGTAGCGTGGAAACCTTGTTAAATCAACCTTGGCGCTGCTTGTGACGCGGATCCTTGCAGATCACGCGGACAGTACCATTTCGTTTGATGACCTTGCAGTTACGGCATATCTTTTTGACCGATGCACGCACTTTCATAATCGTCTCTCCAGCAAAGTTGCTCAGTGAATACGGCCAGCGCCGCCAACACCTGAAAAGTTAGCCTTTTTCATGAGGCTCTCGTACTGGTGCGACATCAGATGCGCCTGTAGCTGAGCCATGAAGTCCATCACCACGACCACGATGATGAGCAGGGACGTTCCACCAAAATAGAATGGAATGTTCCACTGAAACTGCAGCAAATCAGGCAAAAGCGCGACCGCGGTGATATACAGCGCGCCTACCAGTGTCAGTCTTGTCAGCACTCCGTCGATGTAGTGTGCTGTTTGCTGCCCGGGGCGTATTCCCGGAATAAATGCACCTGAACGCTTCAGGTTATCTGCTGTTTCGCGGGAATTGAAAACAATTGCCGTGTAGAAAAAGCAGAAGAATATGATCGCCGCGGCAAAGGCGATGGTGTAGACCGGCTCGCCGCGCGAGAAGGTCGCACTGATTTCCTGCAACCAGCGCATGTTTTCGTTGCTACCGAACATCTGCCCGAGTGTTGCGGGGAACAGTATGATGCTCGATGCGAAGATCGGCGGGATAACGCCCGACATATTGAGCTTCAGGGGCAGAAAACTGCTCTGCGCCTGGTACATCTTGCGCCCCTGTTGACGTTTCGCATAGTTGATCTTGATGCGGCGCTGCCCGCGCTCCACGAAGACAACGAATGCCGTCACAGCGATGACGCCGATCAGGAGCGCGATCAGAACGAGTGGATTCATCTCGCCACTGCTGACACGCTCGAATGTTGCGCCGATTGCCGATGGCAGGCCGGCGACGATACCCGCGAAAATGATAATAGAGATACCGTTGCCAAGACCGCGCTCCGTGATCTGCTCACCCAGCCACATCAGGAACATTGTGCCTGTCACGAGTGCAACAGTGGCGATGACGACAAAACCGATTCCCTGATTGACGACGACATTCTCGCCACCCGCTGTCTGTCCCTGCAGCGCGATTGCGATGCCGACAGACTGGAAAACACCCAGGACCACAGTGCCGTAGCGTGTGTACTGGGTAATCTTGCGACGTCCGGCTTCTCCCTCTTTCTTGAGCTGTTCAAGCGACGGAATCACCGCAGACATCAGCTGCATGATGATGGATGCAGAGATGTAGGGCATGATGCCGAGCGCAAAGAGTGAAGCACGCTCGAGCGCGCCACCCGAGAACATGTTGAACATGTCCAGGATGGTGCCTTCCTGCTGGCTGTAGAGTAAGGCAAATGCCGTAGGATCCACACCAGGCACCGGCACGAAGGTTCCGATCCGGTAAACGATCAGGGCTCCGAGCAGAAAGAAGATACGCTGGCGCAGTTCTTTCAGATGCCCGAGATCGCCGAGACCTCCTGTTCCGCGGTTTGCCATGCTTCAGCGTTCCTTATGCTTCGACCGATCCGCCGGCCTTTTCGATTGCCTCACGAGCACCCTTTGAGGCTTTGATGCCTTTCAGGGTTTTCGCCACGCCGATCTCCCCGGACAGGATTACCTTGGCGCGCTTCATGCTGCGAGGCAGAATGTCTGCTTCGTAGAGCGCGTTCATGTCGACAATACCGGCCTCGACGCCTGCGATTTCGGAGAGTGTCACTTCCGCGGTGATACGGGCTTTTCTGGAATTGAAGCCGACCTTGGGCAGACGGCGCTGAAGGGCCATCTGGCCGCCTTCGAAACCGACCTTGTTAAAACCGCCAGATCGCGATTTCTGACCCTTGTGGCCACGGCCACAGGTCTTGCCAAGCCCGCTGCCGATACCGCGACCAACGCGCTTGCGGCTCTTCTGACTGCCTTCTGCAGGTTTGATTGTATTGAGACGCATATCAGCCTTCCTCGACTACCTGGACCATGTAGGGGACCTTGTTAACCATGCCGCGGGTGGCAGCTGTATCTTCCACTTCCACAACCTGGTGCATACGGCGCAATCCGAGGCCCGTAACGCAAGCCCTGTGGGACTTCAGGCGACCGTGCATGCTGCGTACCAGCTTGACTTTCATCATTTTTTTGTCGCTCATGGGATCACTCCAGAATCTCTTCGACGCTCTTGCCACGCTTGAGTGCGACTGTTTCCGCATTCACCATGCCGGTGAGCCCGCTCATGGTCGCGCGAATGACGTTGATCGGGTTGTTGGTGCCGATACACTTTGCAAGTACGTTGTGTACGCCAACAGCCTCGAATACAGCGCGCATGGCGCCGCCGGCAATGATGCCCGTACCTTCAGAGGCCGGTTGCATATAGACCTTGGCTGCACCGTGGCGCCCCACAAGCGGATATTGCAGGGTGTCGCCCTTGAGCCCGACACTCTTCATATTCTTGCGTGCACTTTCCATCGCTTTCTGGATGGCGATAGGCACCTCGCGAGCCTTGCCCTGGCCGAAACCGACCTTGCCGTTGCCGTCTCCGACAACAACGAGCGCCGCGAAACCAAAAATGCGGCCACCCTTGACGGTCTTGGCGACACGGTTCACGGCAACCAGCTTTTCGATAAACTCTTCGCTTTCAGCCTGCTGTGCTTGAAATTTTGACATTGCCGTTCCCCTTAGAAATCCAGACCGTTTTCACGCGCGGCGTCAGCCAGTGCCTTCACCCTGCCGTGATACTTGAAACCGGAGCGGTCGAAAGCGACCTGCTCGATCCCCTTGTCCCGGGCCCTTTCAGCAATTGCCTTGCCGACAACTGCAGCCGCGGCAACATTGCCCGAGGAGCCCTCGATACCACCACGCAGACTTTTGTCGACCGTAGACGCAGAGACGATGACTTCGGCGCCGTTGGGCGCGATGACCTGCGCGTAGATATGACGGGGCGTGCGAAAGATGGTCAGACGATGCCGGCCAACCTCACGGATCCTGGCACGTGCCTTGCGGGCACGACGCAGACGAGTTTGCTTTTTATCCATCGCCATAACCTCTTACTTTTTCTTCGCTTCTTTACGCAGGACGTATTCGTCGCTGTAACGGACACCCTTGCCCTTGTAGGGTTCAGGTGGGCGATAGGAGCGGATTTCAGCCGCGACCTGCCCGACTTTCTGCTTGTCAGAACCGGAGACAACAATTTCTGTGTTGGAAGGCGTTTCGATCGTAATGCCTTCAGGAACCGCGTAATCGACCGGGTGTGAAAAACCCAGGTTGAGCGTCAGTTTCTTGCCCTGTGCCTGCGCACGATAACCAACACCGATAAGGTTGAGGCGTTTTTCGAAACCTTCCGAGCAACCAACAACCATGTTATTGAGGAGCGCGCGCGCTGTACCTGCATGCGCCCATGACTCCCTGGTCTCCTCGCCTGGCCTGACGCCAAGAACGCCATCCTCGAACTGAACAGAGACATCAGGATGTACGGTCATCTCGAGTGAGCCCTTGGGGCCCCTGGTCGTGACGTGCTGGCCGTCAACCTTGACCTCGATGCCGGAAGCGACGGTGATTGGTGCTTTTGCAATACGTGACATGACCGCCTCCCTTAAGCAACGTAGGCAACGACTTCGCCGCCATGGCCCGCCTTGCGAGCGGCGCGGTCAGTCATGAGGCCTTTGGATGTTGAGATGATGGCGATACCCAGACCGTTGCGTACGGAGGGAATTTCGTCCTTGTTCTTGTAGATACGAAGACCCGGACGACTCACGCGCTGGATAAAGTCGATAACCGGCGCCCCCTGGAAGTACTTGAGCTCGATATTCAGCTCGGGCTTGGGGCCCTCGGTTGACGAAAAACCTGAAATGTAGCCCTCATCGAGAAGCACGGCCGCAACCGACTTTTTCAGCTTCGAAGATGGCATGGTGACAGAAATCTTGTTTCGTGCCTGAGCATTGCGAATACGCGTCAACATATCCGCAATCGGATCTGACATACTCATTCGAGTCTCCCGGGGTCAGGCCGTCTTCTCGACGCGATACCCAATAAATTAAACAACCTTCAGAGAAGGCCGCGAATTATATAGGAAAACGGCTGGCGCTGCCAACCGCTGTCCACAACTAATTTTTCGTCTCCCGGCACCGGAACCGGGAGACATTTGAAAACGCTATTACCAGCTGGCCTTTTTCAGGCCGGGTACGTCACCACGCATTGCTGCCTCGCGCAGCTTGTTGCGGCAGAGACCGAACTTGCGGTAAACCGCATGCGGACGACCGGTCTGACGGCATCGATTCTGCTGACGGGACGGGCTCGCATCACGTGGCAGCTGTTGCAGCTTGAGCACAGCCTCATCGACCTGCTCGGGTGAACTGCTCCGATCGTTGATGATCGCCTTGAGTTGTGCGCGTTTTGCCGCGTATTTGCGTGCCGTCTTGGCGCGCTTGTTTTCGCGGGCAATCATGCTCTTTTTTGCCATAACCTGTTACCGATTACTTGAACGGAAAGTTGAATGCTTCAAGCAGCGCACGACCCTCTTCGTCGTTCTTTGCCGAAGTCGTGATCGTGATATCCATGCCGCGCAGTGCATCGACCTTGTCATACTCGATCTCGGGGAAGATGATCTGCTCGCTGACCCCCATGCTGTAATTTCCAAGCCCGTCGAAGGACTTGCCGTTGAGGCCGCGGAAATCACGGATGCGGGGAATTGCAATGTTGATGAGGCGATCCAGGAACTCGTACATCTGCTCACGGCGCAGGGTGACCTTGCAACCAATTGGCCAGCCTTCACGTATCTTGAAGCCGGCAACGGATTTGCGCGCCTTGGTAACCACGGGCTTCTGCCCGGCGATCTTTTGCATCTCCTCGACAGCGTTCTGGAGAATCTTCTTGTCGCCGACTGCCTCACCGACCCCCATGTTGAGGGTGATCTTTTCGATTCGCGGAACTGCCATCACGCTCGAGTAGCCGAATTTCTCGACCAGACCCGGGACGATTTTCTCGCGATAATGTTCTTTCAACCTAGCCATGTCTGTCACTCTGCTTAAACGTCTACGACTTCGCCGTTTGACTTGTAGTAACGCACCTTGCGGCCGTCATCGAGAATCTTGAAACCAACACGATCGGCCTTGTCAGCCAGCGGGTTATACAACCCGACATTGGAGACGTGGATAGGCATCTCCTTGTCAACGATACCGCCGGGCTCACCCTTGTTAGGGTTGGGTTTCATGTGTTTCTTCGCCATGTTGACATTTTCAACGACAACACGGTCGTCGATGACGCGAAGAACGGTGCCACGCTTGCCCTTGTCCTTGCCTGCAAGAACGACGACATCGTCACCTTTTCTGATCTTGTTCATTGCCATGTTATGACCTCACAGCACTTCTGGTGCGAGAGAAATGATCTTCATGAAGTTTCCGGTGCGCAGCTCTCGCGTCACCGGGCCGAAGATACGTGTACCGATTGGCTGCAGCTGGTTGTTGAGCAATACTGCTGCATTTCCGTCGAAACGGATCAGGGAGCCATCCTGGCGGCGAACACCCTTGCGCGTGCGCACAACGACCGCGTTGTAGACATCGCCTTTCTTGACCTTGCCACGCGGAATTGCTTCCTTGACACTCACCTTGACGATATCGCCGATACCGGCATAGCGGCGATGGGACCCACCAAGAACCTTGATGCACTGAACACGTCGCGCACCGCTGTTGTCGGCGACACTCATCATTGATTGCATCTGAATCATCAGCTTACTCCACGTAATACTGTCACTTTGGCCCGAGCCGGGCGTTCTACGATTTCAACCAGCTGCCAGCATTTATGCTTGGACAGCGGGCGGCACAGTTCGACAACAACGAGGTCGCCCTGGCGACAGGAATTCTCCTCGTCGTGCGCATGCACCTTGGTTGAACGCTTGATAAATTTGCCGTACAGGGGGTGCTTGACCTGGCGTTCGACAAGAACGGTAATCGTCTTGTCCATCTTGTCACTGACAACACGACCCTGCAGCGTGCGGTTTGTTGGCTGCTTGTCCGTCATGACGCATTACCTTTCTGTTCGTTCATCACTGTCTTCACTCGTGCAATATTCTTGCCGACCTCTTGCATGAGGTGAGGGCGCGCGAGTTGGCCTGTTCCCTGCTGCATACGCAGGTTGAACTGTTCCTGGAGCAGTTCATGCAGGGTCTCCCGCAGCTCCGCCTGGGATTTGTTACGAAGTTCACTAGCTTTCATCAGAGTATCGTCCGCTTGACGAAGGTTGTATCGACGGGCAGTTTGGCTGCCGCAAGCTTGAACGCCTCGCGTGCCATCTCTTCGGATACACCTTCAATTTCGTACAACATGCGTCCCGGTTGAATCTGGGCGACCCAGTATTCAACGTTACCCTTACCCTTACCCATCCGGACCTCGAGAGGCTTCTTGGATACCGGCTTGTCAGGAAAGACGCGGATATAAAGCTTGCCGCCACGCTTGACGGTACGCGTAATCGTACGTCGCGCAGATTCGATCTGGCGTGACGTGAGCCTGCCACGTGTCGTGGCCTTCAGGCCGAAGTCACCGAAGCTTACCTTGTTGCCGCGCTGGGCATAGCCACGGTTGCGCCCGGTCTGGACCTTGCGGAATTTTGTGCGTTTCGGTTGTAGCATGACTTAGTCCTTCTTGCCACGGCCCTTGCCACGGCCCTTGGGTGATTTCGGCTCCTCTTCGGCTTGCGGCATGCCAGGATAAATCTCGCCCTTGAAGATCCAGACCTTGATGCCGAGGATGCCGTATGTGGTCAGCGCTTCTGCAGTGCCATAATCGATATCAGCACGCAGTGTATGCAGTGGCACCCGCCCTTCGCGATACCACTCGCTTCGCGCAATCTCGGCGCCGTTCAGGCGCCCGGCGATATTGATCTTGACGCCCTGTGCGCCCAGACGCATGGCCGTTTGAACGGCACGTTTCATAGCACGGCGAAACATGACGCGGCGCTCGAGCTGCTGGGCAATGCCGTCTGCCACGAGGGTGGCGTCGAGTTCCGGCTTGCGAATCTCCTCGATACTGATCTGCACCGGGCAACCCATCCTTCTCGCAACATCGGCGCGCAGTGCGTCGATATCCTCGCCCTTTTTCCCGATTACCACACCGGGACGAGCTGTATGTATGGTGATATGCGCGTTGTTTGCCGGGCGGTCAATCTGGATACGGCTCACGGATGCCTGTGCCAGTTTCTTCTTGAGGTAATCTCGCACCTCGATATCCTGGTTAAGCAGATCGGCATAGTCGTTGCTATTGGCATACCAGCGCGAATTGTGTTCTTTGGTGACCCCGAGACGGAAACCAACCGGATGTACTTTCTGACCCATAATCTTTCCTGCCTTACTCGTCTGCCACAGTCACTGTGATGTGGCTGGTACGCTTGAGAATGCGTGAGGCACGGCCTTTGGCACGTGCACGGATGCGCTTCAGCGTCGGACCCTCGTCAACACAGATCGTCTTGACCTTGAGCTCGTCGATATCGGCACCTTCGTTGTTCTCTGCGTTAGCAATCGCAGAGTCGAGAACCTTCTTGACCAGTGACGCACCTTTTTTCTTGCTGAATGTCAGGACATCCAGCGCCTGCTCCACGGGCAGTCCACGAATCTGGTCTGCTACCAGGCGGCCCTTCTGGGCGGAGAGACGTGCGAAACGATGTTTAGCAACAGCTTGCATGATGTACTCCCGTTACCTCTTCGCCTTCTTGTCCGCAGCATGGCCACGGTAGGTGCGCGTCAAGGCGAATTCACCCAGCTTGTGACCAACCATGTTTTCGTTGACCAGCACTGGAACATGCTGACGACCATTGTGTACTGCGATTGTCAAACCAACCATTTCCGGACTGACCATTGAACGGCGCGACCATGTCTTGATCGGTCGGCGATCATTGCTTGCTACAGCAGCTTCCACCTTCTTCATCAGGTGGTGATCGATAAATGGACCCTTATGTACTGAACGTGGCATATTGCTCTACCTCGATTATTTACGGCCGCGGCGACGGACAATCATGTTGTCTGTCCGCTTGTTTTTGCGCGTTTTGTAACCCTTGGTTGGCACACCCCAGGGACTGACCGGATGACGGCCACCGGAAGTACGCCCCTCGCCACCACCATGCGGGTGATCGACCGGGTTCATCGCAACACCACGGACTGTCGGGCGTATTCCGCGCCAGCGCGTAGCACCCGCCTTGCCGAGCGAACGCAAGTTGTGTTCACCGTTGCTGACCTCGCCAATAACGGCGCGGCAGCGTGCAGGAACCTTGCGCATTTCACCAGATCGCAGACGCAGCGTGGCATGTTCTGCTTCACGTGCAACGAGCTGCACCGAAGTTCCGGCACTGCGCGCCATCTGGGCTCCCTTGCCAGGCTTCATCTCCACGCAATGCACGACCGAACCGAGCGGAATGTTGCGCAGCGGAAGGCAGTTGCCCGCGGAGATCGGCGCCTCGCGGCCCGAGGAAACCTTGTCACCTGCTGCCAGGCCTTTCGGTGCGATGATGTAGGCTCGCTCACCGTCTGCATACTTGAGCAATGCGATGTAAGCGGTCCTGTTCGGATCGTACTCGAGACGCTCGACAGTCGCAGGCACGCCATCTTTCGTGCGCTTGAAATCGATAACGCGGTAACGCTGCTTGTGACCGCCTCCACGATGACGCGTGGTGATGCGCCCCTTGTTATTGCGACCACCGCTCTTGGTTTTCTTCTCGACCAGCGGTTCGTAGGGACCACCCTTGTGCAGGTCAGGCGCTGACACCTTGACGACGAAGCGACGTCCTGCTGATGTTGGTTTTGACTTTAAAATTGCCATGTTTGCAACCTGTTATGTGTGCTCACGCGCCAGGCATGAGATCGATGTCCTGGCCTTCTTTCAGGCGGACATAGGCTTTTCTGGTACCCGAGCGCTTGCCCAGGGTCTGTCCGAATCGTTTGTTTTTGCCCTTGATGTTGACGACGCGGACATCCTCGACATCAACCTCGAAGAGCATTTCAACGGCGCGGCGAATCTCCGGCTTGGTCGCATCGGAGGCGACACGAAACACAACCTGGCTCATCTCACCGGCCGCGGCGCTCTTTTCGGAAACGAGTGGTGCTTTCAGCACTTTCAGCAGACGTTCTTTGTTCATGCCAGACGCTCCTCGATTTTCTTCAGTGCCGCCGACGTCACGACAACCTTGTCATAGGCGATCAGGCTTGCGGGATCGATGTCCGTGTTGTCGCGCACATCGATTCCGTAGACGTTGCGTGCGGCCAGGATGAGGTTCTCATCGAGGTCCTCGACAATGACGAGACCGTCTGTGATGTTCATTTCACGGAGCTTGCCAAGCAGCTCCCTGGTCTTGGGTGCAGAGATGCTCAGATCGTCAACGACGATCAGTCGCTCCTGTCGAAGCAGCTCGGAGAGGATCGCGCGCATGGCGCCGCGATACATCTTGCGGTTGACCTTCTGTTCGTAGTTGCGCGGCTCGGCAGCGAATGTCGCACCACCGGAACGCCAGATCGGGCTGCTCGATGTACCGGCACGGGCGCGACCTGTGCCTTTCTGGCGCCACGGCTTGGCGCCGCCCCCGCGCACTGCGGCCCGGTTTTTCTGCGCCTTGGTGCCGGCGCGTGCCGCGTTGAAATAGGCCTTGACGACCTGGTGAATCAGCGACTCGTTATAATCGGCACCAAAGACCTGGTCGGAGACCTGGAGTGCGCTACCGTTGTGTGTAGTGAGATCCATGGTTATCAACCCCTGTTCTTCATCTTGACCGCGGGAGTCACGATGACATCGCCACCCTTGGAACCCGGAACCGAACCCTTGACCAGGATCAGGTTGCGTTCTGCATCGACCCTGACGATTTCGAGGTTCTGTGCGGAACGCCTGGCGTTACCCATGTGTCCGGCCATTTTCTTGCCCTTGAAGACGCGCCCCGGCGTCTGGCACTGGCCGATTGAACCCGGTGCACGATGCGACAGCGAGTTACCATGTGTTGCACGCTGCATGTGGAAGTTGTGTCGCTTGACGACACCGGCGAAACCGGCACCCTTTGACGTTCCGCGGACATCGACCTTCTGGCCCTCCTGGAACTGTTCAACGGTCAGCGTACCGCCAACTTCCGGAATCTCTTCCCCATCGTCCTCGAGGCGGAGTTCCCACATGCCACGACCTGCCTCGACACCTGCCTTGGCAAGGTGACCGGCTTCCGGCTTGTTGATTCGTGATGCCTTGCGCTCGCCGACAGCGACCTGGACAGCCTGGTAGCCGTCGTTATCCAGCGTCCGCACCTGGGAGACACGGTTCGGTGTTGCTTCAATCACGGTCACAGGAACTGAGACGCCATCTTCGGTGAAGATGCGTGTCATGCCTGCCTTACGACCTACGATACCCATCGCCATGATCTTTACCTCAATTCAGCTTGATCTGTACGTCCACACCGGCGGCCAGATCCAGCTTCATCAGAGAATCGACAGTCTTGTCGCTCGGATCAACGATCTCAAGCAGACGCTTGTGTGTACGGATTTCATACTGATCGCGCGCGTCCTTGTTGACGTGCGGTGAAATCAGCACTGTGAAACGCTCCTTGCGCGTCGGCAGCGGGATCGGACCCCTGACGACAGAACCGGTAAGCTTGGCGGTTTAAACGATTTCGCGCGCCTACTGATCAATCAGGCGATGATCTAACGATTTCAGTCGGATACGTATTCTCTGACCTGTTTCCATTGTATTTACTCGATAATCTTGGATACAACACCGGCGCCGACGGTACGGCCGCCTTCGCGAATCGCGAAACGCAGGCCCTCTTCCATCGCAATCGGTGCAATCAACTGGACGGTCATCTTGATGTTGTCACCAGGCATGACCATCTCGGTCCCTTCCGGCAGCTCGCACGCGCCGGTCACGTCCGTCGTCCGGAAGTAGAACTGCGGACGGTAGTTGTTGAAGAACGGCGTGTGACGGCCGCCCTCGTCCTTCGTCAGGACATACACTTCGCACTCGAAAAGCGTGTGCGGCGTGATCGTGCCGGGCTTCGCCAGCACCTGGCCACGCTCGACCTCGTCACGCTTGGTGCCGCGCAGCAGCACGCCCACGTTGTCGCCCGCCTCACCCTGGTCCAGCAGCTTGCGGAACATCTCGACACCCGTGCAGGTCGTCGTCGTCGTGTCCTTGATACCCACGATCTCGACTTCCTCGCCAACCTTGATCACGCCACGCTCCACACGTCCCGTCACAACCGTGCCGCGACCCGAGATCGAGAACACGTCCTCGATCGGCATCAGGAACGGCTGGTCAATCGCGCGCTCCGGCGTCGGAATGTACTCATCCAGCGCCTCGACCAGCTTGATCACCGACGGCGCACCAATGTCCGAGGTGTCGCCTTCCAGCGCCTTCAGCGCCGAACCGATGACGATCGGAGTGTCGTCGCTCTGTAATTCGTAGTCGCTCAGCAGCTCGCTGATCTCCATCTCGACCAGCTCCAGCAGCTCCTCGTCGTCCACCATGTCCGCCTTGTTCATGTACACCAGGATGTACGGAACGCCAACCTGGCGCGACAGCAGGATGTGCTCGCGCGTCTGCGGCATGGGACCGTCCGCCGCCGAAACCACCAGGATCGCGCCGTCCATCTGCGCCGCTCCCGTGATCATGTTCTTGACGTAGTCCGCGTGGCCCGGGCAGTCAACGTGCGCGTAGTGACGCGTCGGCGACTCGTACTCGACGTGCGAAGTCGCGATCGTGATGCCACGCTCGCGCTCTTCCGGGGCATTGTCGATCTGGTCGAATGCCTTGAGTTCGACTCCCCTCGTCTCCGCGCAGACTTTCGTCAGCGCCGCGGTCAGGGTTGTCTTGCCGTGGTCAACGTGGCCGATCGTGCAGACATTGACGTGCGGTTTGGTACGTTCGAATTTTTCCTTAGACACTTTACTTGCCCCTCGGCCTCTTCAATTGCTTGTTACTCAAGGCTGCCCGCGATATTGGACGGCAGCTCACTGTACTTGACGAACTCCATCGAGTAGGTCGCCCTGCCCTGGGTCGCGCCGCGCAGCGATGTCGCATAACCGAACATCTCCGCCAGCGGCACTTCCGCTCTCACCAGCTTGCCGGCAGGGCTGTCTTCCATGCCCTGGACCGTGCCGCGGCGAGAGTTGAGGTCGCCAATGACGTCACCCATGTTCTCTTCAGGGGTGACGACTTCAACCTTCATGATCGGCTCCAGTATGACCGGCCCGGCTTTCACCGCGCCCTCCTTGAAGCAGATCGAACCGGCGATCTTGAACGCCTGTTCCGACGAATCCACGTCGTGGTACGAACCGTCGTACAGGGTCACCTTGACATCGACGACCGGGTAACCGGCCTTGACGCCACTCTTCATGGCCTCCTGTACGCCCTTGTCGACCGCCGGGATGTACTCCTTCGGCACGACGCCGCCAACGATGTCGTTGACGAACTCGTAGCCGCTTCCCGACTCGCCAGGCTCGATGCGCAGGTAGACGTGGCCATACTGGCCGCGGCCGCCCGACTGGCGGACGAACTTGCCTTCCTGCTCGACGGCTTTACGAATCGTCTCGCGGTAGGCGACCTGCGGATGACCGACGTTCGCCTCGACGTGAAACTCGCGCTTCATCCTGTCGACGATGATCTCGAGGTGCAGTTCGCCCATTCCCGAGATGATCGTCTGGCCGGACTCCTCGTCCGTATGTACGCGGAACGACGGATCTTCCTGCGCCAGCTTCTGCAGCGCAATGCCCATCTTCTCCTGGTCGGCCTTCGTCCTGGGCTCGACCGCCACCGAGATGACAGGCTCCGGAAAATCCATCCTTTCCAGAATAATCACGTTGTTGATGTCGCACAGGGTCTCGCCCGTGGTGACATCCTTGAGACCCACCGCGGCCGCGATATCGCCGGCGCGCACTTCCTTGATCTCCTCGCGCGAATTCGCATGCATCTGCAGAATCCGCCCGACACGCTCCTTCTTGCCCTTGACCGAGTTCAGGATCGTGTCACCCGACTTCAGCACGCCCGAGTAGACGCGGAAGAAAGTCAGCGTACCGACAAACGGGTCGGTCGCGATCTTGAACGCCTGTCTCTTATACACATCTCCGAGCCCACGAGACGAGCTTG
>JARFQQ010000062.1 GCA_029287695.1 Gammaproteobacteria bacterium
TTTTCGCCGCTGCCGGAGCTCATTTCACAACGACTGACGATCCTGCACGGCCTGCAGCAGCAGAAACGCGGCGTACTCGTGGTGCCGGCCGGGACACTGATGCACCGCCTCTGCCCCCCCGCATTCGTGCACGGGCACAGCCTGCTGATCAGCGAGGGCGAGACGCTCGATCTCGAGCAGATGCGCAGCACGCTCGAACAGGCAGGTTACCGCTACGTCTCGCAGGTCCTCGAGCACGGCGAATTCACGGTACGCGGTTCGCTGCTCGATCTCTTCCCGATGGGAAGCAACCTGCCCTACCGAATCGACCTCTTCGATGACGAGATCGATTCGATTCGCACCTTCGATCCCGAGACACAGCGCACGATCGAGAAAGTCGAACGTATCAGCATGCTGCCAGGCCGCGAATTCCCGACCGACGAAACAGCGATCAGGGCGTTTCGCCAGAATTACCGGGCGACCATCGAGCATGATCCCAATGTCAGCATCGTCTACCAGGAAGTCAGCGACGGCCGCTTTCCGGGTGGCATCGAGTACTACCTGCCGCTCTTTTTCGAGGAGACGGCAACGCTCTTCGACTATCTTCCTGACAATACCCTGGTGATGGCCCCCACGGACATTACCGAGGCGACCGGGCACTTCGACGAGATGACCGGGGACCGCTACGAGCAGCGCGCCCATGACAGGGAAAGGCCGATACTGCCACCGAACCTGCTCTTCATGAACAGCGACGAGGTCAACGCCTCACTCAAGCGACATGCGGGACTCCTGTGGCAGCCCATGAAGATCGACGAGCGCAGAAAAGGCATTGCCACTGTTGCCAATCTCGATGCGCGCAATTTGCCTCCGCTCGCATTCAACGCGAGGGCGACGCGCCCGGCAGGCCTTCTCGCTGATTTTCTCGACGGCTTTTCCGGACGCACGCTCTTTACCGCCGAGAGCGCGGGCCGGCGTGAGCACCTCGTCGAAATGCTGGCCGGCTTCTCCATGAAGCCGCAGCTGGTTGACGACTGGGAAGCCTTCATCCAAAGCGACAGCGCCACCTGCCTGACAACCTCGCCTGTCGAGCAAGGCTGTATTCTTGGCGACCTTGCATTGCTTCCCGAGACCGCCCTGCTCGGCGATCGCGTGCGCCAGGCACGCCGGCAGAAGCGCAAGAGTGATTCCGACCAGATCATCCGTAACCTGACAGAACTGCACGAGGGTGCCCCTGTCGTACACGAGGATCATGGCGTCGGTCGCTTCATCGGTCTGCAGAGCATCGAGGTGGGCGGAGAAACGCAGGAGTTCCTGACACTGCAATATGCCGGCAAGGACAAGCTCTACGTCCCGGTCTCCTCGCTGCACCTGATCAGCCGCTATGCGGGCGCCTCACCCGAGAACGCCCCGCTGCACAAGCTGGGTACGGACCAGTGGGAGAAGGCAAAGAAAAAAGCCGCGCAGCGGGCCTTCGATGTCGCGGCCGAGCTGCTCGACATCTACGCACGCCGCGAGGCCAGCAAGGGCATTGCCTTTCCGCCACCGGGTGACGAGTATGCCGCCTTCGCGGCTGCTTTCGAATTCGAGGAGACGCCCGACCAGCAGGCGGCAATCGATGCCGTGATCGAGGACATGCAGTCAGAGAAGCCGATGGACCGCGTCGTATGCGGCGATGTCGGCTTCGGCAAGACCGAGGTTGCCATGCGTGCCGCCTTCATGGCGGTGATGAACGGTCAGCAGGTCGCCGTACTGGTTCCCACGACACTCCTCTCCCAGCAGCATTTCAACAATTTCGAGGACCGCTTTGCCGACTGGCCCGTAAAGGTTGCCGGCATGTCGCGTTTCCAGTCTGCAAAAGAGCAGAAGGCTGTCATGGCAGGGCTCGAGGCCGGGGAGATCGATATCGTGGTCGGCACCCATGCAGTGCTCAAGCCGGAGATCAGATTCAAAAACCTCGGCCTCGTCATCATCGACGAGGAACACCGTTTCGGCGTGCGCCACAAGGAGAAACTCAAGTCGCTGCGGGCCCAGGTCGATATGCTGACACTCACGGCGACACCTATCCCGCGCACGCTGAACATGGCCATGACCGGCATGCGCGATCTCTCCATCATCGCCACGCCGCCTGTCGCACGTCACCCCATCAAGACCTTCGTGCACCAGTGGAGCGACGCCATGATCCAGGAAGCAATCCGGCGCGAAATGAGCCGCGGTGGCCAGGTCTATTTTCTGCACAACGAGGTCAAGACCATCGACAACATGGGCGAGCGCCTGCGCAAACTCATTCCCGAGGGACGGTTCGAAATCGCCCATGGCCAGATGCGCGAGAAGGAACTCGAGCGTGTCATGCGCGATTTCTATCACCACCGCTTCCAGATCCTCATCTGCACGACCATCGTCGAGTCAGGTATCGATGTCCCGACGGCCAATACCATCATCATCAACCGCGCTGACAAGCTCGGGCTTTCACAGCTGCACCAGCTGCGGGGCCGCGTCGGGCGTTCGCATCACCGCGCCTACGCCTACATGCTGGCACCACCGGCAAAGTCGATGACGGCCGATGCGAAGAAAAGGCTCGAGGCGATTGAATCCCTCGAGGACCTTGGTGCAGGTTTCACGCTCGCGACGCACGACCTCGAGATTCGTGGCGCGGGAGAACTGCTCGGCGACGAGCAGAGCGGCCAGATTACCGAGGTCGGTTATGCGCTTTATACCGAACTGCTCGAACGCGCCGTCAAGGCGATCAAGAGCGGCCGCCAGCCGGAACTGGATCGTCCGCTCGATCACGGTGCCGAGATCGACCTGGGCATTCCTGCGCTTATCCCCACCGATTACCTGCCCGATGTGCACACACGTCTCGTGCAATACAAGCGCATCGCCAGCGCCGAAAGTAGCGACGAGCTG
>JARFQQ010000162.1 GCA_029287695.1 Gammaproteobacteria bacterium
ACCCTGTCTGTCTGCCCCTTGTCCTTCATCATGTAGTAGAGTCCGGAGCCAAGCGAGCCGAGAATCACCAGTAAAACCAGTAGAATAAAAGCCTTGGCCATAGTGTAACCTTGCAACCTGTTTTCGACAGTATACCCGTCCGATTCATGCCAGTACGACGCTTTTCTCCCGGATTCCTGCTCCTGACACTGCTGTTTGTTGCCCTGACACTTTCACTCGGTTTCTGGCAGCTCGACAGGGAAAAACAGAAGCGGGCATTGCTGGAAATGTACGACACGCGTTCGCAGTCCAGCGTGCCTCTCGAGACAGTCATTGACGACTGGCAGGCGAACCACTACCAGCGCATCGAGGCACGGGGCAATTTCTTGCCCGATAAACAGATTTTTCTTGAAAACCAGGTACGCGAGGGGCAAGTTGGCTACCATGCCTATATCCCGTTCCGTACTGACGGGAATACGACCATCCTTGTGAACACGGGGTGGCAAAAAGAACTGCAAGAAAACGATGAGATATCGGATGGGCAAGTACAGATCGAGGCATTGCTACGGCCGCCACCCGAGGTCGGCATGAGGCTCGGCAGCCTCGAGCAGACAAGCTTCGACCGACCCTACCGGACTCCCTACGTCGATATCGGCTGGATCGGCAAGCGACTCGATCTGGACCTGTCACCCTTCGTCCTCTTGCTCGCAAAAGGCAAGGGCGGCGTGATTACAACCGACTGGACACCAGTGAGGATGTCACCAGAACAACACAGGGGATACGCTGTAACCTGGTTCACCCTGGCGGTTGCACTGGTTGTCCTCTTCCTTGCTTACAGCTTCAGAAAAGAATGACACGACAACAGAAAACCCTGCTGATTACTGCGCTGGTCTTTGCAGCGCCCCTGCTGCTTGCAATCCTGCTGTTCATCAGGCCGGAGCTGGTCCAGCTTGGCACAAAGAACAACGGCATCCTCGTTACGCCGGCGCGTCCTCTCGACGACCTGGCCATCAGTGTCGCAGGCCAACCCGGGGACAAGAGCCTGCTCGAGGGAAAGTGGACATGGGCCAGTTTCACCGAGGGCCCCTGCGGTCCAGCCTGTGCCGAACAGCTCTACAAGTCGCGCCAGGTGCGACTGGCGCTTGGCAAGGATATGGACAAGGGCCAACGGCTACTCGTACAAATCGGCGAGCCGGCCGTGCTCGACCCTCAACTGCTGGAAGCACATCCTGACCTGATTATTGCGAACAGCGACAAAACTGCCGGGTGGCTGACACAGTTTCATCTCGAGAGTGACAGCATCGAGACAGCTAATCTCTTTCTTGTCGATCCCCTTGGCAATCTCATGATGTACTACCCGCCCGGGATCGAGGGTCCGAAGATCCTCAAGGATATCCAGCGTCTTGTCAGGGTCTCTTGGATCAAACCCAAGTAACCGGAACGAGTGGCTTCAATGAAAAGCTGGTTTACCCGTCTCAATCTCATCGCCGTCATCATGGCTTTCTGTGTTGTCACGCTCGGTGCCTACGTCCGACTTTCGGACGCCGGGCTCGGCTGTCCCGACTGGCCCGGCTGCTACGGACTCCTCGTTGCGCCCGATCCGGGGCACGAGGAGGCACTGAAGGAGTTCCCGGGCGCGCAGATCGACACCGGCAAGGCCTGGAAAGAGATGATCCACCGCTACATCGCGGGTATTCTCGGCCTCCTCATCCTGGCCCTGGCCATCATCGCCGTTCGAAACCGCCATGATGGCACCCAGCAGGTGAAACTACCCCTCTTCCTCGTCGCGCTGGTGACCTTCCAGGCCCTGCTCGGCATGTGGACGGTCACTCACCTGGTCGCGCCGGGTATCGTGACGCTGCACCTGCTCATGGGCATGCTGACGCTCGGACTCCTCTGGTGGCAATACCTCAATTCGCGCACCACCGGGCCGGCTCTCAACAGTCGGCTTCCGGTCATGAACCTCAAGCCCTGGGCGGTGACGGCACTCGTCGTGGTGTTTGCGCAGATCGCACTCGGCGGCTGGGTCAGCGCCAACTATGCGGCGCTGCACTGCCCTGACTTCCCCAAATGCCAGCAATCCTGGTGGCCGCCAATGGATTTCGCAGGCGCGTTCGACATCTTCCACGAGTACGGCGTCAACTACGAAGGCGGGCGGCTGACCAACGACCAGGGGGTCACCGTGCATATGATGCACCGCCTCGGCGCAGTGATCACGCTCATCTATATCGGCGCAGTCGGCATCATGGCATCGCTGAAATCCAACCTCGCCTACCGAGAAGCCGGCATCGCCATGCTGCTGATCGTCTCGGGACAGTTCCTGATCGGTATCTCCATCGTCATTTATGTATTGCCTCTGCCTCTCGCCGTCGCGCATAATGGCGGTGCAGCATTGCTGCTACTCTCTGTCATCTATCTAAATTACAAAACAAGACAGAGCAAAGTGAGCTTAATCACGACGGGAGATTGATATGGAGCTGAGTATTCCGAGGCTCGTGCGCTTCCCCTGGAGGGAGTGTTACCAGCTGTGCAAGCCAAAGGTTGTTGCACTCATCGTCTTCACCGCCATCGTCGGTATGCTTCTCTCTACCGATGGCATGGTTCCCCTGGATACCTTTGTCTTCGCGACCATCGGCATCGGACTCGGGGCGGCATCAGGTGCAGCGATCAACCACTTCGTCGACCAGCGCATCGACGCTATCATGGAGCGCACGAAGAACCGTCCCTTGCCGCAAGGCCAGTTGACGCCGCGCATGGCGCTGACTTTCGCAATTTCCATCGGCATGCTCTCGATGCTGATCCTCTACTTTCTGGTCAATCCGCTGACCGCGCTGCTGACGTTCATCTCCATGGTCGGCTACGCCATTGTCTACACCATGTTCCTGAAACGCGCCACGCCGCAGAACATCGTTCTCGGCGGTGCTGCGGGTGCTGCACCCCCCATCCTCGGCTGGGCAGCCATGACAGGTGAGGTCAACTACGACGCCCTGCTGCTGTTCCTGATTATTTTTGTCTGGACACCGCCGCATTTCTGGGCACTGGCGATCAAGCGCAGAAAGGAGTACGCCAAGGCTGACATCCCGATGCTACCCGTGACCCACGGCGTGATCTTCACGAAATACCATATCCTGCTCTACACGCTGCTGCTCTTCGCGGTCACCCTGATGCCATTCGTGACCCAGATGAGCGGACTGATCTATCTCGCGGGTGCGATCGCGCTTGGCATCGGATTCATCTACCACGCGACGAAGCTCTGCTGTACCGAGGGCGACCAGCACTCGATGAAGACCTTCGGCTACTCGATTTTCTATCTCAGCGCGCTCTTTGCGTTCCTGCTGCTCGACCACTATGCGCGCGAGTTCATCCGCGCATTTTTCCTCACCTGACAGCGGCACTGCATCTCGCTGAAACCGCCCCCCATGGGGCGGTTTTTTGTTTAAGAGGGAAAATCAGCCCGCCTTGCGGAAGAGTGCCCCGAGCTCGCCGGAAGCGGCCTGGAGTGTTTCTCCCCAGGTGATGATGCCATCCTCGTGGCCAGCCATGCTGATGGTATGCCAGTCACCCATGCCGACCGCAAGCAGGCGCTCCATCTCGGCGGCCATTTCCGGTGTGCCATAGGGAACATCGCGCGCTGTCTGCGGAAGCCCGAGTTCAGCGGCATGGCGCCAGATCTGAGGGCTATGAACATGAATCACGGCTTGCGCCCGGGGGAGTTGCCGGTAGATAACTGCGTGTGTCATCGCCTCCGAGGAAGGCCTGATGGCACCCTCGGCGACAAGCCTGTTACGGGCGGGATCACAGTCGGTCACAAGCGCATAACTCTCGGCGCCCATCGAATCCAGATGCCCGGTCTGGGTACCAGAGATAATGAAGGCGTCGCTGCCGGGGGCCAGCCTGTGGCTGATGTTGCCAAAACCGAGTCCATCGTAGCGTTGCGGATCCCTGCCCCCGATCAAGCCGAGCGCCCGGAATTTCCGGCGACACTGTTCGACTGCCCCGAGGCCCGGAAATTCAATGGATGGCGTCTCGCGGAACTCGAGGCTGAATTTGATGACGCCCTCGCGCTCGATATTGACCATGATGATTCTGGCGATGTAAGTCGCTCTTTTACCTGCTAAAATCCGCACGTTTACGTTCAACGGCTATTCTATCCGTAATCATGCTTTACGCGCACACCTATGATGTCATTATCATCGGCGGCGGTCATGCCGGCACCGAGGCCGCGCTTGCGAGTGCGCGCATGGGTGCCGATACCCTGCTGCTGACACACAATATCGAGACGCTCGGCCAGATGAGCTGCAATCCCGCCATCGGCGGTATCGGCAAGGGGCATCTCGTCAAGGAAATCGATGCGCTCGGCGGGCTCATGGCCCATGCAGCCGATGTCGGGGGCATCCAGTTCCGTGTGCTCAATTCGCGCAAGGGCCCTGCCGTGCGCGCAACCCGGGCCCAGGCCGACCGGCTCCTCTACAAGGCTGCCGTGCGCCAGACCCTCGAGAACCAGCCGAACCTCGACATTTTCCAGCAGCCCGTCACCGACCTCATCGTAAAGAACGACCAGGTCACGGGCGTCGTTACCCAGATGGATCTGAAATTCCACGCAAGGGCCGTGGTGCTGACTGTCGGCACCTTTCTCGGTGGCCGCATCCATATCGGCCTCGAAAACTACGAGGGCGGCCGGGCCGGTGACCCGCCCTCGAACCGGCTGGCAAAGCGTTTGCGTGAACTCCCGCTCCGGGTCGACCGTCTCAAGACGGGAACACCCCCGCGCATCGACAGCCGCACGATCGACTTTTCCGTCATGGACGAGCAACCGGGCGATTCCCCGGTGCCCACCTTTTCCTTCATGGGTAAAGCAGAAGAACATCCCCGCCAGATCAGCTGCTGGATCACGCGCACCAATGAACGCACGCATGAGATCATTCGAGGCGGTCTCGAACGCTCACCGATGTACTCGGGCGTCATCGAAGGTGTCGGGCCGCGCTATTGTCCCTCCATCGAAGACAAGGTCGTGCGCTTCTCAGACAAGAATTCACACCAGATCTTCGTCGAACCCGAGGGACTGACCGTCAACGAGGTTTATCCCAACGGCATCTCGACCTCTCTGCCATTCGACATCCAGATGCAGCTGGTCCGGTCGATGCAGGGCTTCGAAAATGCGCGCATCACCCGCCCCGGCTATGCCATCGAGTACGACTTTTTCGATCCACGTGACCTCAAGCCTTCGCTCGAGACCAGGCATATCAGTCATCTCTTCTTCGCCGGCCAGATCAACGGAACGACCGGCTACGAGGAGGCTGCAGCGCAAGGATTGCTGGCAGCGATCAATGCCGTGCAAAAAATCCGGGAGCAGGACGCCTGGGCACCCCGCCGTGATGAGGGCTATATCGGCGTGCTTGTCGATGACCTGGTAACACTTGGTACACAGGAGCCTTACCGCATGTTCACGAGTCGCGCCGAGTTCAGGTTACTGCTGCGCGAGGACAACGCAGACCTGCGCCTGACGGAGAAGGGACGCGAACTCGGGCTCGTGGACGATTTGCGCTGGCAGGCGTTCTGCGAGAAACGCGAGGCAATCGAGAAGGAGCAGCAACGTCTGCGCGCGCACCTGGTGCGCCCTGCCGATCTCTCTGCAGAACAGGCGCACGACCTGCTCAATGACGAACTGCGACGCGAAACCCGTGCGCTCGATCTGCTCTCACGCCCGCAACTCGACTACCGGAAGCTCATGACCATCGAGGATGTTGGCCCGGGACATCCGGATCCGAAAGTCGCCGAGCAGGTCGAGATCCAGGCGAAATACGCCGGCTACATCGACCGCCAGCATCTCGAAATCGCACGCACCCGCGAGAGCGCCGGCATGCAACTTCCCGAAGACTTCGATTATGCCCGGGTCCATGGGCTCTCGACAGAGTTGCGGGAGAAATTTCAGCAGCACAGGCCCTCAACGGTTGGCCAGGCTGCGAGAATCCCGGGCGTGAC
>JARFQQ010000183.1 GCA_029287695.1 Gammaproteobacteria bacterium
CATGTGGGATGACATGCTGAACGCGCCGAGCAACATGGGCAAAATGCCTGGTGGCTGGTATGCCCCGACCATCAGTGTGCCGAATCCTGTCGATGTCGGCGATGAGTTCGAGAACGCCGCAACAGACATGCCGGGTGAAGCACGAGAGCAGCTCGAGAATTTCAGCTTCGACGGCCGCGACATGCGCAACCCCGGGGGCCGCCCGCAAGGCGCGCCCAAGAAGAAGCCTGTCAGCATCGGCACGAAGGGCAACAAGGACGATAAGAAGGACGCCCAGCCGAAGAAGTGATTACGCTCTACCTGTGACAAAACAGCAAACCCCGCATCTGCGGGGTTTGTTTTTAGTCAAGGCGGCCCCGTGTGTCTGCCTGAATCAGATACTGCCCAATCGATCAGGCCATGGACTGGTAGTAGAGGTTCTGGGGATGCTTTGCCTCCACGAAGAAGTACCAGCGTTCCATCATCAGCCCGAGATACTGAAGAACGAATGCAGCAATCGGCAGCACCGGCGAGTTGATGCTCCAGGCGATTGCAAGCAGCACCAGCGGCAGGATAAAGACAAGCAGCAGGAAAGCAATTCTCACGAATTTCAGGGTCGACGGGCTCTTGCCATGAAAAAATTCGCGGGTATTGAAGGAGCCGCCCATGAAACCCTGGGCTTTCTGTATCACGGTTGTGTGTCGTACACCGATTGCTGTCTGCGGGGTTGATTTGTGCTTGAGCGTTGCGTTGCGATAGAGCGAGGCAAGACGCGTCACGAGTGCCAGCAGCATGAAAATGACGGCCCATGTTCCGTAAAATGTCACGAGTTCAATCCCCTGGTAGGCTGAGAAAGCCGCTGCCAGCAGGAAACCGGAGGCGATCCCCAGCAGGGTAAAGTTGGCGACCGTCAGCCAGTGATGCCACTCCTCGATAAACTTCACACAGCCGTAGATCATCGCGGTGCAAACGAAGAGCACGAATGCCATCATGCTGGCGATGACGCCGATGATGATAGTCGGATCGATTTCGAAGTTCTGACCGACAACGAACAGCGTCTCGTTCCAGCCGAAGTAGTGGCTGATTCCATAGATGAAGACCAGCAGCATGAAAGCCGGCAATGCGATGACCTCGCGCGACAACCACGAGGTTCGCCACTGGGTGACGGAACGCCAGGCTCGCTCCGGACGACCGAGATGGAAAAATGACGCGAACAGTCCGAGACCGAGCAACACGAGGACTATCAGGCTGCCCAGGGCATAGAAGCTGATGCTGTCCTGTGCCGGGATCAGGTTCGCCATGGAATAGAACTGCCCCGTGAAGAGCGCCAGGAAGAGGCCCTGGCCTGCTCCGATCAGGGTTGTTAGAAAGATAACCGAAAATGCAGGATGCATGATGTACTCCGAATAACCTTGACCGATCAGAATGCGACGTCGTCGATAGAGGCGCCCTCGTCCACCGGAAGCTCGAGTTCCTCCAGCAACGGGTTGTCGACACGATGCAACTCATCCTCGTGAATCTTGAGACTCATTTTGCGGCGAGGCAGATAATGGTTGGCAGGCTTGGTGCCCCATTCAGGCATCAGCTGGTAACCACCTTGCTCGCGGATCGCAACCGAGACCTCCGAATCCGGGTCATGCACATCTCCGAACAGGCGCGCGCTCGTGGGACACGCCAGCACACAGGCCGGTTTCCTCTCGGAGGGTGGCAGGTTCTCGTCAGTGATGCGGTCGATACAGAGGGTGCATTTCTTCATGACCTTCTGCTGCTCGTCGATCTCGCGCGCGCCGTAAGGGCAGGCCCAGGAGCAGTATTTGCAGCCGATGCACTTGTCATAATCGACGAGCACGACACCATTGTCCTCCCGCTTGTAGGAAGCACCCGTCGGGCAGACAGGGACACATGGCGGCTCTTCGCAGTGCAGACAGCTCTTCGGGAAGTGGATGGTTTCCGTCTTCGGAAACTCTCCGATCTCGTAGGTCTGAACGCGGTTGAAGAAGGTACCTGTCGGGTCGGCATCATAGGGATTCTGGTCCACCATGGTGCCGGCCCAGCCGGAAGTATTCCACTCCTTGCAGGAGGTGACGCAGGCATGGCAGCCGACGCAGACGTTCAGATCAATTACCAGTGCGAGTTGTGACATCGTCTTCCCCTCAACCTGCTTTCTTCTTGCCGAGCATGCCCGCGAAGTAGGCCTGCCACTTGCCACGCCTGGCGTCCTGCCCCGGCACTTTCCTCTGTGGCTTGAACTGCGGATAGCTCATTTCCGGTTCATCGCTGTCTGCCTTGTAGATATTGACGCGAACGTCGAACCAGGCGGCCTGCCCCGTAACAGGGTCGGAATTGGAGATGTTCTTGCCGGATTCGCAGGGCGGCAGTTCTTCCGAGATCAAGTGATTCAGCAGGAAGCCCTTCTGCGACTCATTGGCCTTGTCCGACAGCCCCCAGGCGCCGGCAGCCTTGCCAATGGCATTCCATGTCCAGACAGTGCCCGGCTCTACGGCGTTGGAGTATCGGCACATGCAGCGGATACGACCGTGGATCGACTCGGCCCACATCCAGTCGCCGTCTGCGATTCCGTTCGCCTCGGCTGTTTTCGGATTCACGAACATGTAGTTGTGGGTGTGAATCTGCCGTAGCCAGGCGTTCTGTGAATCCCACGAGTGATACATCGCCATGGGACGCTG
>JARFQQ010000219.1 GCA_029287695.1 Gammaproteobacteria bacterium
TTGCAGCCGCAGAGCCAGGCTTTTTCTGTCTTTTCGGCTTTGTAGGCGACAGGCTCGATGCCTGTTCCCTGGTGTGAACCATCGCAGAATGGCTGGTTCTTGCTGCGGCCACAGGCGCACCAGTAGTAGGTCTTGCCTTCCTCGACATCGACGCCATAGGGCGCTTTCTGGGCAATCACGACATCGTCACTCATAGGGGTTCTCCTGCTGTTGTGTGATCCGGATTGTGACACGATCGTCAGGAGATAGTCCCTGCCAGTGTTGCGTAAATTGTATGCATGGAGGGCGTGACGATGTCAGAAGGTTCTCCTGTCGGTCAGCCAGTAGAAGCTGAAAGGCGGGATGACGAGCTGGTCATTGAAACTTTTCGGCGACTCGCCGGAGTAGAGGTCCTGGAGTTGCCCGAAGCCGAATTGGCCACGGTTTCCGAGATCCGAGAGAGACAGCGATTGTGGCGCATTGTCGAAGTTGCCAACAACAAGCACATTTTCGTTCTGCATGAATGGGCTCGTGCGCATGAACACAAACAGATGCGGGTTGCCCGATTCGAGCAGTTCCCGGTTATTGTAGTCGGAAAATGCCGCGATGCTCTTGCGAACAGCAATCATTTTCTGAAGGCCCGAAAAGATGCGTTGCTCGACGCTGCCATGCGTGTGGCGCTGCCCGGCTTTTTCCCAATCGAGCCGCGGGCGGTGAATCCAGCGGGTATCCTTAGCCTTGTGTTCATCCTCGAGGAAGGAGAGGTCGTTGAGGGTGCCGATCTCGTCGCCATAGTAGAGCAGCGGGATGCCACCGAACGACATGATCATGCCGTGCACCAGCAGGATGATATCGATGCTCTGCTGAATTGCGCTTTCGTCGCCGCTTTCAAGCGCCGACTGGAGTCCGGCCAGCGAGGCCAGTGAGCCGGAGATGCGCGCGTCTCCTGTCTTGCTGTTATGTCCGAAGATAACGCCCCTGGCAGGCGAGTCCTTGTAGGCACCCGTGAACCAGTCGACGAGAAACTTGCGATGCGCAAGAGGGTTATAACCGGCTCTGGCAATATCGCTGTCATCGAAACCGAGCCCGATGTCATCGTGGCAGCGTATGTAGTTGAGCCAGGTGGCTCGGTCAAGCTTGTCAGGCAGACTCTGGATACCCTGGTTGAGCAGATTTGCGTTTTTGGTCGCAACCGTCTCCCAGAGCAGCGCCATGAAAGTGGCGTTGTAGGCGATCTCGCACTCCTTGGCGATCACCGCATCCTCGCCGAAATACTTGATGATCTCGACTGGCGCGACAATCGCCTCGGCGATGAAGAGTACACCGGGAGCCGTGACCTGGCTGCAGTCTTTCATGAGTTGCAGGATCAGGTGTGCCTCGCGCTCGTTCTGGCAGGTGGTGCCAATCTTTTTCCACAGGAAGGCAACGGCATCGAGGCGGACGATGTCCGCACCCTTGTTGGCCCAGTAGAGGATGATATCGAGCATCTCGATGAAGACGGCGGGGTTGCTGTAATTGAGGTCCCACTGGTAATCATTGAAGACTGTCATCACCCACTTCTGCATGCGCTCGTCGAAGGTGAAGTTGCCGGGGGCAGTCTCCGGCAAGATCTCCGGCATGGTCTCCTCGAACATGTCGGGAATGTTGCGATCTTCGAAGATGTAGTAGTACTGGCTGTATTTCTCGTCGCCCGCACGTGCTCTCTCTGCCCATTCATGTTCGTCGGAAGTGTGATTGACCACGACGTCGAGTGTCAGCAGCATGTTGCGCTTGCGCATGTTCTTTGCGAGGGCGCGAAGATCATCCAGCGTGCCGAAGCGTTCGTCGATTTCACGAAAATTACTGACTGCATAGCCGCCGTCACTGGCAGCCTTCGGGCATTCCTGGATCGGCATGATATGCACCATGTTCACGCCGAGCTCCTGAAGGTAGCCGATGTGTGAACACATGTTTTCGAGGTTGCCTGCAAAGCCGTCGGCATAGAGTGCCATGCCGACCCACTCCTGGCTCAGAAACCAGTTATGATCCTTTTCGCGCAGCACATCGAGCTTCTTGAGATCCTTGTGGCGCTCGATGTAGCGCGAGGCCATCACTTCCACGAGCCTGACCATCTGTTGCTCGAAGTCATCCCGCTGGCCGTACAGGTGGAAAAAGAGCGAGTGTATCGCGTAGAAATTTGCCCCCAGTCGCGTATAGAAATGACGCAGATCGCGCTTGCGGATGTCGGGCTTGAGCTCGTCAAGAATCCGGTTCAGCAGGGAGTGTGAGACCTGTTCGTACATGCCTGTTGTTTCAGTTCAATGCTGGCCTGACCAGCTTTCAATGAAAGGGCGGTAGAAAGCCGTGTCGCTGACGGTTGCACCCCGTCGACCGACAATCTGCGAGGCGAAGGACTGGGCGCGTTCGAGCATCTGCTGCAGTGGCCAGCCATTTGCGAGGCCGAGAAGGATGACCGAGGCGAAAGCATCCCCCGCGCCGACAGTATCGACGACAGGAACATCGGATTCGGGCCTGGCTCCGGCATGCTCCCCGTCGGCGGTCAGGATTTCAGCACCCTTGCTGCCATGCGTCAGGATCACGCCATCGAGTCCATGTCGCTCGATGAACTGCAGGGCGGCATCCTTGTCAGGCTTTTCGGTTGGCATCAGCAATGCCAGCTCGTCACTGTTGAGCTTGACCCAGTTGGCTGGAACCAGTTGCGCGAGTACGCTCTCGCGCTGCCACCAGGGAGAACGCAGGTTTACGTCCACAAAGACGCTGCCCTTTGCGCTGTTCCTGATCGCTTCGAGTGTCGTGCGCGAAGCCTGCTCACGCAGCGCCAGCGTGCCATGGTAGAGAATTCCGCAGCCGTAACCGGCTCTTTCCGTTTCGATTGCATCCCATGCCGCGGGCCTGACGATGTCATAGGAAGGCTCGCCATCGACGAGTTCAACGGTAACCCGGCCGGTTGGATGCCGTTCATCGATCTGAAGGCGCTCTGTCGCCATGCCCCAGCGTTCCATCGCATCCCGGATAAGCTGGCCTTCGGGGTCTTGTCCGACCCGGCTGATGAACAGCGGCGACTGTCCGAAGGCCTGCAGATGCCAGGCCACATTGAAGGGTGCCCCGCCGAGTACCCGCTTCCCGTCAGGGAAGTGATCAAACAGCACCTCCCCGAAAACACAAATGCGATTCACCGCGACGCTTCCATCTGCATGTCGCTGAACCCCATCCATCCCCTTGTCTTCGGATGATAGTGGGCGATACCCTCGAGCATACCTGCGCTGTAATTACCGTTCATGGCCATGAATCCACCCCTTGCAATGTAGAGTTGCTCCTCATAGCCAAGGGTTTCCGCCCGCTGCAGTGCGAATTCGCGCACAACAGG
>JARFQQ010000003.1 GCA_029287695.1 Gammaproteobacteria bacterium
TGTGACCAGGCGACATCGTAGACCTTTTCATGGGTTTTGCCATCGCTGTCGACCCAGCCCTTGACGATCTGGATACGATCGAGGTTAGCGCCGAGAGGATCCTTGAGGGCGTAGACCATGAAGGTGGGTGTTTTCTTCTCCCCGGCTTTTGGCAGATCGCCTCCCATGGGGACGCCCTTGTCGTAGCCGCGGAAGGCCGGCTGGCGGCTGTTGAGATCATCGGCCGTGTAATCCCAGCCTCCGAAAAAGCGCACGCCGATACGCGTGCCGGTGGTCGCATAGACCTCCTTGCGGGCCATGGCGTCGAAGATCGCTTCACGGGTGTTTTCCTGCGCCCAGACTGCGGCAAGCCCGGAGGCGGACTGTTCCCACCCCTTGAACTCCCCCTTGTCGGTCTTGGTGAAGGGGTGCAGCATGCGATCCGGAGAGGGTTCGGAACCGGCGTGCTTGCCGAAATAGTTGTCCTCCTCAGCCGTGGAAAGGGCCGTGTGGCTGTCGGTGGAGCCGACCATGCCGAACTTGTAGGGATTGGTGCCCAGCGTCTTTTCCAGAAGCAGGCCGTTTTTCAGGGCCTCGCGGGCATATTCGCCAGCAAGCATCTCATCGGTCTTGGCCTCTGTCAGGTCGAGAGTGCCCGCATCCCAGGTCTCGAAGTCGGCGAAGGCATCATCCGGCGAGAGGAATGGGTGCGCCTCGCCGTCACCCTTGATCTGCGTTACCTCGTACATCGGCTCCCAGCGGGCACGTTTCTGGACATACTCCTCGTCGAGCTTACGGCCGGTGTACTGGGCATCGACCGGGAACATCAGCCCGTTGGAGAGGTTGCCGTTGTGCGCGAGCGCCAGGGCCGTGCCACCGGTCTTTGACTCGTAGTTCTCCAGGTATGCATAGAGGTCGAGGGGATCCGTACTGCCGACAGGCGGCTGGGTGGTGTAGGGTACGACCTGGCCTGCCTTGTCTCCACCATCTCGGAAGATGACGTTGCGATGCAGGTTGTTACCCTTGACCAGTGAGGTCCATTCGAATCCGATCAGGGAGGTGAAGTTGCCCGGATCATTGAAATCCTCGGCGGCCTTGACCACCTTCTTCCAGACCGATGTATATCCTTTCGAGCCGGGAGAGTAGGCGGCAAGCAGATCGGGATCGATGTTGCCCTGGGAGAAGTTCGTGATGAGATCCAGGGCTGTCTCAACGGCGGTCTCGCCGCCGGCCCGCATACCGTCTGACCAGCGCTTGCCCTGTTCGAATTTCGTGACATTCGGGCTCGCACTGGAGAGATCATCGACCAGGCCCATGGCATCAGAGTGATCTGCGATGACGAGCCAGTCGAGTGGCCGTGCGAGTTTCACTGGCTGACCGGTCGATGAAATCACCTCTTCGCCGCGCGCGAAGCGATAGGCATCATCGAGGCCAAGTCTTGCACCGAAAAGCCCCGCATCGACAGACAGCCCTGTATGCAGGTGCGTGTCACCCCATAATGGCATGCTCGGAAAGGAGCGTTGCGCATAGGGTGAGTAGGCCTTGCCGGGATAGAGATCGGAGAGAGATTCCTTTGAAGCCACGAACTGGGCAGTTGATGTCATGGGGACAAGCAGAGTGACTGCGGTGAGCAGGATACCTGCCGAGAGGGGTTTTATATTTCTGCGTGGTGCCATGCTGATTCTCGTTGATTTATAGGCTGTTGCATCCGGCCGGAAAGGAGCTGTTTCCGATGCCAGGTAAAAATGGTCGATTTGTCGCGCTGTCATTCAGATTGCCAGATGAACAGGCGACCTCTCCTGCAGCATGGCAAGCTTGCCTGCTATCAGGATAATCAAAAGAGAATATAGCATCTCCGGATGGTTCTTCCATGAATTCGGGATTACCGGTTGCGGATTGGCTTCAAATAGTGTCCGATTGAGTGCTCGCAGACAGATAAGAGAAGCTTGCCGATGAAAGTTTTCATAAAGCCCGTCGTTCTCACGGTCATGCTCATCATGGCCAATGGAACACTCCATGCCTCCTCGCTCCTGGACAAGGCAAAGGATCTTGGCTCGGCCGCGGTCGACAAGAGCAAGGAGATGGGTTCGACGGCAGTCGATATCGTTGACGACACGGCGACCAGCGCTGGCGAGGCGATCAGTGGCGAGAAAGAGTCGCCTGAGACTGCGAGGGCCGAGATCGACCAGATGGAATCCCGAACGCTGCAACGGCTCTTTGCCGAATCACCCGATGCCAGGGAGCGTTTCGAGACAGCGCCTGCCTATGCCGTGTTCGACAGTCGCAAGATGTCATTTCTCATCACCACGGCCTTCGGGTCAGGCGTTGCAGTCAACAGGGAGTCCGGCGAAAGGGTCTATATGAAGATGGCTGAAGGCGGAGTCAATTACGGCGCAGGAGCACAACTCTACCAGGTGATTTTCCTGTTCCCGACCATTGGCAGTTACGAGGAGTTCATCAACAAGGGCTGGGATGCGGGTGCCGGTGCAGATGCCGTTGCCGGCAAGGATGACGAGAATCTCGGACTGCGCCTCCCGGATGGCACCAGCGTCTACAAGCTCAATGAAAAAGGCATCGCCCTCAGTGCGACCCTGACAGGCACCAAATACTGGAAATGGGATGAGTTGAACCAGTAGTGGTCGATGTGCCGCAGACTGTATTACCGAAATGACATCCTGACGGAGAGAGACTGATTGTCATGAGAAGACTTTTTTTCCTGTCGAACACACTGCTCACGCTTGCATTTCTGCTGCTGCTTGCCGGATGCGGGTCGCAACCCCAAAGGGCCATCATCACCACGGGCGTCATCGAGAACGCGATGAACCAGGTGGCGCGCAATGTGAAGGTGGTGCATTACCCCAAAGGC
>JARFQQ010000040.1 GCA_029287695.1 Gammaproteobacteria bacterium
CTTGCGCTGGTGCTCGGTGTCATGGGGGCCACCGGGACCGGCTTGCTGCTCGTCGCCTTCTTTCTTCTGGAATGGTTTTATCCCGTCTATTTCGAGCTTGCCAGGGGCTCGACACCCGGAAAATCGGCTTTTGGCCTGGTCGTTGTTCACAGTAACGGCACACCCGTCGGATGGCAGGCCTCGATGATCCGCAACTTGCTGCGCACTGTCGATTTTCTGCCACTGTTCTATGGTTTCGGACTCGTCTCGATGCTGCTCAACAAGCGCTTCCAGCGACTGGGTGACATGGCAGCCGGAACCCTTGTCGTCTACAGACCACTGCCGAGAGAACATCTGCTTCCCGAGAACCGCCCCGTCATACCACCTGCAGGCCTGTCCCCCGCTGAACAGCAGGTACTGATCAATTTTGCTGAACGGGTTCCGCGGATTTCCGACTCTCGCCATATCGAGCTGGCGGATCACCTCGCCGGTCTGACAGGAGAAACAGGCAGACAGGGTGTCGAAAAACTGCTGGGATACGCTCGCTGGTTCGCAAGCAGCAGATAATGCACTCCTGAACCATGCGGCAGCTACAGTTCCAGCAATTACACGAAGCCTCCTGGTCGGCACTCGAGGAAATCCTGGACGGCCTCGAGTCCGCACATGGAGCAGCGAAGCCATCACCCGAGTCAATCAGGCGCCTCCCCTCGCTCTATCGTGATGCCTGCCAGCATCTCGCCCTGGCACAGAGCCGTTGTTACAGTGCCGGCCTCATCGAAAAATTACGCTACCTGGTAACCCGGGCGCATCACCAGCTCTACAAGCGTGAGTTCCGTCTCGGGAAGCGTATGCTTGAATTCATGGTGTCCGACTTTCCCGCCACGCTGCACAGCCATTACCGTCTGTTCTGGCTCGCCTTCCTGCTCTTCTTCGGTCCGGGCATCCTGCTGGGGACAGCCTGCTATTTCAGCCCTGAGATGATCTACACAGTCGTCGATGACAGCACGGTTGCGCAAATGGAGTACATGTACAACCCGGATGCAGAGCACCGGCGCGGCAGAGAGGAAGGGATGGAAGATGCCAGTCGCATCAGCATGTTCGGCTTCTATGTCTACAACAACACCGGGATCGGTTTCCGGACTTTTGCAGGCGGGATCCTGGCAGGAGTGGGCACTCTCTTCTTCCTGGTTTTCAATGGACTGGTCATCGGTGGTATTGCGGGTTATCTCACCCAAACCGGGTACGGCGAACCCTTCTGGGGATTCGTGATCGGTCACGGCGCCTTCGAACTCATCGCCATTGTTATCTCGGGGATGGCAGGGCTTCTCCTGGGCAAGGCGATCATTGCACCCGGCAACTGCAAGCGGATCGTAGCGCTCAAGCGCAACGCCCGTCAGGCAGTGATCCTCATCAGCGGCGCCGCGGGCATGTTTTTCATTGCCGCACTGATCGAGGCATTCTGGTCTCCCCTCGTTTTACCTGCGGGCATCAAGTTCTCAATCGGTGCTTTCCTCTGGCTTCTGGTTCTCTCCTACCTCTTTTTCACGGGAAGGAAGCGGAATGAAGCTTGAGCAGGCAACAGCGGTTCTGCGGCCACGAAGGAGCTGGGAGGCGATCGACCTCGGCTTTCACATGGCGCGACGCTGGTTTGTTCCCATGTGGCTGATGTGGATGGCAACTGCCGGTCCACTCTTCCTTCTCCTGCACCTGTCGTTTCCCGGAAGTTTCGGCCTTGCGCTGCTCTTCTTCTGGTGGCTGAAACCGCTCTATGAACCACTGGTGACCGACTGGCTCGGACGCGCGCTCTTTAACGAACAGACACCGGTCCACAGGCAGTTGCGACGCTTGCCGCATGTGCTCCGGAAAGGCTTGCCCGGTAATATCACCTGGCGCCGCCTCTCCCCCTCCCGCTCCTTCTTTCTCTGCGTACAGCAACTCGAAGGGCTTCGAAGCGAGCGTTTCAGCAATCGCATGAAACTGCTGCAAAGAACGGACCCGAATAGCGGCTGGTTGACAATTCTCATGCTCCAGATCGAATCCATTCTCTACCTCGGTGGCATCGGACTCCTTTTCATGCTCTTGCCGGAAACGATCGAGCTTGATTTTGCACTGCTCGATTCCATCAGTAACAGTGCCGCAATCGCATGGGTCAACAGTGCACTCTACCTGCTGGCCGCTTCCGTCATTGCACCCTTCTACGTCGCTGCGGGCTTTTCGCTCTATATCAATGCACGGACCGATCTGGAAGCATGGGATATCGAAATCGGTTTCCGTCATATCGCCAGGGAGACAGCGCGAAAGGAGCGCACGCGAATCCTTCCCGGCTCAGGTTCTGCTGCTGTCGTCATCCTGCTCTTTGCCACTGTAGCGCTCATCGGCCCGGGGACAGCTGATGCACTGGACCGGCAGGAGGCGCGAGAGAGCATTGCCGAGGTTCTTGCCCACGAGGATTTTGGCGAAAAGATCATGCAAAAAGAGTGGCGTGCGAAGGAAGAGACTGCGAATGAGGCTGATGATAAGAGCGCCATGGATTTCAGTCTCGGCAACCTCGACTGGCTGGCCTTTCTGCTGCGCATGTTTGCCTATGTCGTGATCGGGGTATTCGCAGGCTGGCTTGCATTCAGGATCGCCGGCAGCGTTGCCGCGTTCAGGCTGTCCGCAAAAAGCGATCCATCCGGGGAAGCGCCCGGGCATCGCCTGTTACAACCCGATGACGGCATGGACGATTACATTCCGGACAATCCTGTCGATGCTGTCATGCAACTCTGCGAGGAGGGTCAGTTGCGCAGGGCCATGAGCCTGCTCTACCGGTCGACGATCCTCCACTACATCAGGCAGCAGAAAATCGACATCCCCGAGAGTGCGACCGAAGGCGAATGCCTTCAACTCGTCAGGCGTCGTCGACCACTGCAGGAGAGCAGTTATTTCGCTTTCCTGACGCGTCGCTGGCAGGAACTCGCCTATGCGGGATATGCGTTCGATGCAGAACAGATCATTGAACTCTGCGATCAATGGCCCGCTGTTTACAGGGGAGAGAGTGATGCGCCGTAGACTGTTTCAGGGTGCAATCGGCCTCTTGCTGTTCGCTGCCGGCATCACCTGGTTTCTGAAAAACTACGAACAGGTTGAAGTCGAGGTCGAGGCAAACATCGCAGAAGCCGTCACAACCAATCCACTGATCGCCGCCGAGCGTTTCCTGCTTGCAAATGGACATCCGGCGCGAAGCGTGAGCGGTCGAGGGCTGATCGAGCAGCTTCCGCCGCCATCAGACACCCTCATCATCAACAACCTGTTCAGCTCTCTCTCCGCGGAGAGGGAACAGGCGTTGCTTGACTGGGTCAAGGATGGCGGCCACCTATTCATCACACCGAAAAAGAGCTGGTCAAAGAATGAAAACAGCGGTTACGGCCTTCTCGACAAGCTCGGCATACACCGTCATGGCAGTGATTTCACCTTCTTCGGCCTGTCGCTCGATGCCCTGGCGGATGACGAAAGCATCAGATTCCGTTTCCCCGGCATCGATGCACCACTCGAAGCGTTCTTCAGAAACTCCACCTGGCTGCATTCCGATAACAGACCTCCGGACTTCAGCATTCCGCGGGGCGGTCTCGCCGGACAAGGCGATGCCCCGGAAGCTCCTGCGGAATATCACCTCGTCCAGCTTGAACAGGGCAAAGGGCGCGTGACCGTAACGAGTGACAACCTCTTCCTGACCAACGACCTCATCGGCAAGCATGATCATGCCTGGTTGCTCTACCACCTGACCACTAACCCGGGCGAGATCTGGCTGCTCTACGACAAGGCCATGCCTTCCCTCTGGAAGTTGCTCGTGGAACAAGCGTCTCCCCTGCTGGCAGCTGCGGCCCTGTTGCTCACTCTTCTGCTCTGGTACGCCATGCGGAGAAGTGGTCCACTGCTGGAACCGGTCGATAACCGGCGACGGGACCTGATCGAACATCTGGAGGCGACGAGCCGCTTCTACCGGCGAAACGGTGAAACGCCCTCTATCGCGCGCTCAACGCAAGAACTTGTCCTCGGTCTCTGGCAGAGTCAACACAGCTGCCTCGCCCGCATGCGGGAGCAGGACCAGGCCGACTGGATCAGCGATCATAGCGGTCTTGCAAGGGACGAGGTAAAGCTCGCGCTCTTCACCGATGCAACCAACAGGGAACAACTCATCAGACAGGGGCAGCTGATACAGCTGCTGCGTTTACGCATTCATCGAGGATAGACATCTTGGAACCAATACAACAACACGAGGCAACCGGGCAGCTCAACGCACTCGAGCAGCAAGTCGAGCATGCTGTCATCGGTCAGAAAGCCGTTATCCGTGAAGTCATTGCCACGCTCGTCGCTGGCGGACACGTTCTTGTCGAGGGTGTGCCGGGACTCGGAAAAACCTTGCTTGTCCGGGCACTGACAAAAGCCATCGGAGGCCGCTTCAGCCGCATCCAGTTCACACCGGATCTCATGCCGACGGATATCAGCGGTCACGCGCTCTTCGATTTCAAGAGCAACGAGTTCCACATACGCAAGGGTCCTGTCTTTTGCAACTTTCTGCTTGCCGACGAAATCAACCGTGCACCGGCCAAGACCCAGTCGGCGCTGCTGGAGGCCATGCAGGAGAAACAGGTCACCATCGAGGGTGATTCCTTCCCCCTGGCGCCTCCGTTCATGGTCATGGCGACGCAGAATCCGATCGAGCAGGAGGGCACCTATCCACTGCCCCAGGCACAACTTGACCGTTTCCTTGTCAAGATTCTGATCGACTACCCGGGCTCGTCGGAAGAACAGGAGATGGTTTCACGAGTGACACGCAGCATGGTCGCAGATGATCTCGATATCTCGGCCGTCGAGCAGGTACTCGAACCTCGACAGATCCTTGATCTGCAAAAAATCGCGGCCAGGCAGCATATCGACGAAGCGGTCGTCGGCTATGCGGTCGATCTTATCCGCATGACTCGTGAATGGCAGGGCCTCGAGGCGGGAAGTGGTCCACGCGGTGCAATCGCCCTGTTGCGCACAGCGCGTGCAATGGCCCTGCTGAATGGCAATTCGTTCGTGACACCGGACGACATCAAGCGCGTCGCCCCCATGGTGTTGCGCCATCGCATCAGGCTTGCTGCAGATCTGGAAATCGAGGGTCGCCAGCCCGACGACGTACTACAGGAGATTCTTGCAACGGTGGAGACTCCGCGTACGTGAACTGGTATCCACGTCGCCCGCTGCTCTACCTTGTATCAGGCTGGATCCTGACAGCTGTTATCGCATCGCTCTTTCCGGAAATGACAGAGGCATGGCTTCTGGGCGGCGGGCTGATTGCCGGAATCGCGCTCAATGACCAGTGGCGTTGCCGGCGCATGGCAACACCTGAAATCCAGCGCCTGATGCCACGCACCCTGCCCCTCTCCGTTCCCACGCATGTGCGCCTGCAGGTCAGGAATCGTCAGGCGTACCCGGTACGATTGCTGATTCATGATCACTATCCCGCACACTTCAGCTGCGAGGAGATGCCACGGGAAGTCAAACTCGATGCCCGCTCAGGCATCGAAATCGACTATCGCCTGCTGCCACCCGAACGTGGTGACGCCCTGTTTGGTAAAACTGAACTGCAGCTTCTCTCCCCCTGGGGCTTGTGGCAGCAGCGTCGCTTCGCAGGCAGCACAGGGAGTGTGCGTGTCTATCCCAATTTTGCAGAAATCAGCACTTACACCCTGCTTGCAACAGACAACCGCCTGAGCCAGATCGGTGTCCGGCACCGGCAACGTCGTGGCGAGGGCAATGAATTTTTTCAGCTCAGGGAGTATCGCCAGGGCGACAGCCAGCGACAGATTCACTGGCAGGCCAGTGCTCGCCAGCGCAAGCTTGTCTCGAAGGATTACGAGGATGAAAAAGACCAGCAGGTCATCTTCCTGCTGGACACGGGCCGGCGCATGCGACACAGGGACGACGGGCGCGCGCATCTCGACCAGGCGCTCAATGCAGTCCTGCTGCTGAGTTATGTTGCGGTACGGCAGGGTGACGCCGTTGGCATCATGACCATCGGTGGTGACAACCGCTGGATAGCACCCCGCAAGGGCCAGAACACAGTCAACCATCTGCTGGAATCACTCTACAACCTGGAGTCATCCATCGAACCGGCCGATTACCTCTCGGCCGCCAGCAAGCTGTCATCACTGCAGCGGCGGCGTGCGCTCATCATCCTGATCACGAACACCCGTAACGAAGACGACAGGGATCTGTTCGCAGCAACAAGTCAGCTGCGTCATCACCACCTGGTCGTACTGGCCGACCTGCGCGAGGAAATCCTCGATCAGACTGTGACCACCCCCATCGATACAGAGAGCCAGGTACTGCGTTATCATGCTGTCGAGCGCTATCTCGACGAACGCCGCAGGAAACATCGTCTGCTCCTGCACCGCGGGATCATGGCGCTCGATATCACGGCAAGGCAACTTCCTGTCGCCCTTGTCAATCAGTACCTTGATATCAAGGCCGAGGCATCGCTCTAGCTAGCTGGTGGATAACCATGATTCGATTTTCTGTTGTCGCATTTCTGGGAGTGGTACTCCTGTGGGCCGGTCTGCACAGGCTGCAGCAGATCAGCGGCAGCCCGCGTCTCCTTGACTTGCGATCGATCGTCCTGGCTTTCCGTATCGGGGATGCCGACGCCTGGTTCACGCTGTTCGTTACCCTTGTCGGGGCACTGATTGTTGCAGTCTCACTGTTTGTCCTTGCCGGGACACTCGTCATACTGATTATCGACCCCTTTTGATGGAAACGGAAAACCATCACCGGTATCCGGATTCTGCTGTTCCTGCATGGCCTTGCCTGGGTTACCATCATTCGATGCAATCGGGAATCCTGTACCAATGAACAACGCGCTTATCGCGGAATTGCGCAAGATCCTGCCTCCTGACGGGCTGGTCGACCAGCAAGAGGCCTTGCGCCCCTACGAATGCGACGGTTTGACGGCATTGCGCACGCTGCCACTTGCCGTGGCGCTTCCCGATAGCGAGGATCAGGTGCAGCGTATCCTGCAAGTCTGCAAGGCGCATGATGCGCCGGTGGTTGCACGCGGGGCCGGGACCGGGCTCTCCGGCGGCGCACAACCGCATGAGAACGGAATCATCCTGAGCCTCGCGAAATTCAACCGTATCCGCAAGGTCGATGCCGACAGCCGCACTGCCGTCGTCGAACCGGGCGTTCGCAACATCTCCATCAGCGAGGCGGCCAAACCGCATGGTCTCTACTATGCACCCGATCCATCCTCCCAGATCGCCTGCACTATCGGCGGCAATGTGGCGGAAAATTCCGGCGGACTGCATTGCCTCAAGTATGGCCTGACGGTTCATAACATCCAGAAACTGCGTGTCATGACGATCGATGGCGACGTCCTGACCATCGGCAGTGATGCGCTCGACGCACCGGGCTATGACCTGCTTGCGCTCATGACGGGTTCCGAGGGACTACTCGGGATTATTCTCGAGATCACTGTCAAGCTGCTGCCGATCCCTCCCCTCGCCAGGGTTATCATGGCGGCGTTCGACAGCGTTGAAACTGCCGGCGAAGCCGTTGGGCGCATAATCGCCAACGGCATTATCCCCGGCGGACTCGAGATGATGGACAATCTCTCGATCCGTGCGGCGGAGGATTTCGCGCATGCCGGCTACCCGACCGATGCAGCCGCGATACTGCTGTGCGAACTTGATGGCACCGCGGAAGAGGTCGAACAGGATATCGCCCGTGTCACGAAAATTCTCGAGGGTTGTGATGTCACGAGCATCAGGCTTTCGACCAGTGAGCAGGAGCGCCTGGCACTCTGGGCCGGTCGCAAGTCCGCGTTCCCTGCGGTGGGACGCATCTCCCCCGACTACTACTGCATGGACGGCACCATACCGCGCCACAGACTGCCGGACGTACTGCGCCGCATGAGTGAAATGTCACATGAATTCGGTCTGCGTGTCGCCAATGTTTTCCATGCCGGGGACGGCAATCTTCACCCGCTCATTCTCTACGATGCCAACAAGGGCAACGAGCTGGAAAAGGCAGAGGAATTCGGTGGCAAGATACTCGAGCTCTGTGTCGAGGTCGGAGGAACCATTACCGGCGAACACGGCGTCGGTACGGAAAAAATCAACCAGATGTGCGTCCAGTTCCAGGCGCTCGAGCTCTCACAATTCCATGCCGTCAAGGAAGCGTTTGATCCCCACGGATTGCTCAATCCGGGCAAGGCCGTGCCAACGCTCCATCGCTGCGCCGAACTTGGCGCGATGCATGTCCACAACGGTGAACTGCCCTTCCCCGAGCTGGAGCGTTTCTGATGGACCTGCAGGAAACTGTCCGCAGCGCCTTCGAGAATGGCAGCCGGCTCCGCATCACGGGCGGTGGCTCCAAGGATTTTCTCGGACCGCATGAAGATGCCG
>JARFQQ010000079.1 GCA_029287695.1 Gammaproteobacteria bacterium
CCGGGTATCGGCGGACAGATTGCGCGGCTCGAGGTGCGCCGTGGTGACATGGTCAAGAAAGAGCAGTTGCTCGTCGAGCTCTGGAATGACGATCTCGAAGCGCAGGTCCGGCTTGCCGAGAGCGAATTCAGGGCGAGCGAATCCCGGGCTGATGCAGCCTGCCTGCAGGCCGATAATGCAGCGCGCGAGGCCCGTCGGCTGAAATCCCTGCAAGCGCGCGGCGTGGCCTCCGATGAAGAGGTCGAGAAGGTCATCACGCAGGCTGATGCCCTCGCCGCAGACTGCCTCGCAGCCAGGGCTACAGTCGATGTTGCAGAGTCGCGGATCGCGCTGGCAAGGGCGCAACTCGAGAAGACGCGGCTACGCGCCCCGTTTGACGGCATCGTCGGCGAGATCCAGGGTGAGCTCAACGAGTACGTGACACCATCACCGCCGGGCATCGCGACAGTCCCTGTCATCGACCTGATCGATAACAGCTGCTTCTATGTCACAGCACCGATTGACGAGGTCGACGTGGCGCGGGTCGAGGTTGGATTTCCGGCGCGCCTGACACTCGATGCCTATGGCGACATGAAATTTTCCGGAGAGGTGCGACGTGTCGGCGCCTACGTGCTCGATCTCGAAAAGCAGGCACGGACGGTTGATGTCGAGGTCGAGTTCAACAATCCTGCTGCGCTCGGCTGCGTGCTCGCAGGCTACAGTGCCGACGTGGAGATCATACTCGCCGTGAACGAGGAGACCTTGCGCATCCCGAGCGAGGCTGTCGTCGAGGAGAAATTTGTCTACCTTCTGGATACAAAAGAGCAACAGCTCGTGAAAACCGAATTTGCTCCAGGCATGTCGAACTGGGATTACACCGAGGTCCTCTCGGGGCTCGGGGAAGGTGACCTGGTCGTGACTTCCGTCGGCAAGGAGGGGGTCTCGGACGGTGTTGCGGCGGTGCGTGAATCCCCGGAATGATCGAACTCAGGGACATCAACAGGGTTTTCCAGGTCGGTGACGAGCTGGTTCACGCCCTGCAGGAGATCCAGCTTGCGTTCGAGCCCGGAGAGTATGTCTCCATCATGGGGCCCTCTGGATCAGGTAAGTCGACACTGCTCAACATTCTCGGATTACTCGACCAGCCGACATCCGGCACCTACCTGCTCGACGGTATCGATACCACGAGTATGAGCGATAACCTCCAGGCGGATGTCCGGCGCAACAAGATCGGTTTTGTTTTCCAGTCCTTTCACCTGATTTCACGGCTGACAGCGGCTGAGAATATCGGCCTGCCACTGACCCTGGCCGGTGTTCCGCCAAAACAGCGCGACAGCCGCGTCAGGGATGTACTCGAGAGTGTCGGGCTGACGGAACGCGCGGAACACCGGCCCGACCAGCTCTCCGGTGGCCAGCGGCAGCGAGTGGCCATTGCACGCGCAACCATCATGCGGCCGACGATCCTGCTTGCCGACGAACCAACGGGGAATCTCGATCAATCGTCAGGGGAGTCCGTCATCCAGGTACTCGAGGCGCTCAACGACAAGGGGATTATCCTGCTCGTGGTGACCCACGATCCGGACATCGGGGGGCGTGCTCGACGGCGTATTCGCATGGTTGACGGGCGGATCAGCGTGGACGATCACTGAGATGCGTCTTGTCGACACACTTCTCTACGGCGCCGGTAACATCAAGGGCTCGCCGGTGCGCACCTTCCTCCTGTTGCTGGCCATGTCGATCGGTGTTGCCTCCGTTGTCATGCTGAGCTCGCTTGGCGAGGCTGCCCGGCTGTATGTTGTCAACCAGTTCTCGGCCCTGGGTACCCACCTTCTCATCGTCTTGCCGGGACGTTCGGAAACCGCCGGGGGAGCGCCTCCGATGCTGGGGACCACGCCCCGCGACCTGACACTCGATGATGCAGACGCGCTGTTGCGCAGCCCCTATATCGAGGATTATGCGCCAATTGTCGTTGGTTCGGCGCCGGTCTCCTACGGCAGCCTCGAGCGTGAAGCGACCGTCATCGGCACCTCGGCATCCTATGCTGCCATACGCCAGATCGAGACCGGACAGGGAAAGTTTCTCCCGGCCGGCGATCATGATCGGGCAGGACCGGTCTGCGTCATTGGCGAGACCCTGAGAAATGAGCTGTTCGGCAACAAGCGCGTGGTCGGAGAACGCCTCAAAATCAATGACCGCCGTTTTCGCGTCATCGGTGTCCTTGCCGATAGCGGTCAGTCCTTCGGCATGGAAATGGGGGACCTTGTCATTATCCCGACCAATCACGCCATGGCACTGTTCGACACAGAATCGCTGTTTCGCATCATTGTCCAGGCCACAGGTCGCAGTGCCATCGAACCCGGGAAACGGGATGTAACGCGCATCATCAAGGAGCGTCACGAAGGGGAGGATGATGTCACGGTCATCACCCAGGATGCGATCCTCGCAACCTTCGACCGCATTCTCAAGGCGCTGACCTATACGGTTGCCGGAATCGCCGCGATCAGCCTCACGGTGGCAGGTATTCTCATCATGAATGTCATGCTGGTGTCGGTTTCGCAGCGCACACCGGAGATCGGCCTGCTCAAGGCCCTCGGCGCATCGCGACAGCAGATCCTTGCGCTCTTTCTCTCCGAGGCCGCACTCTTGTCCCTGATCGGCGCCGCGAGCGGTGTTCTGATCGCCTGGTTAGGAGTATTCGGGCTTGATCGCCTCTTCCCGGCCTTTCCTCTCGGGACTCCGGTCTGGGCCTACCTCAGCGCTGTCTTCGTGGCGCTGCTCACAGGAGTCGGTTTCGGCATCATGCCTGCAAGGCGCGCGTCGAGGCTCGACCCGGTGTTTGCACTCACAGGCCGCTGAGATGCTGCTGCGCGACTTTGCACGCCTGACGCTCGGATCGATTTTCGCGTTGCGCATGCGCAGTTTTCTGACCGCGCTCGGTATCGCCATCGGGGTTGCAGCCGTTGTCCTGCTGACCTCGATCGGCGAAGGCGTGAACCGCTTCGTGCTCGCAGAGTTCAGCCAGTTTGGCACCAATATTGTCGCTGTCACTCCGGGCAAGACCAGCACGTTCGGCATGTCAGGTGCTGTGATCAATACGGTTCGCCCCCTCAACATGGAAGATGCCCAGGCGATGCGGCGCATCCGCAATGTCGAATCCGTCGTACCGGTGTTGCAGGGCAATGCCGAGGTCGAGTATGCCGGTAACAGCCGGCGCAGCATGGTTATCGGTGCAGGGCATGATGTGCCGGCGGTATGGCAAATGGATGTCAATGTCGGGCGCTTCCTGCCGGATGATGACCCGCGTTTCGCCCGCGCGCTGGCAGTGCTTGGCAGCAAGATGGCCTCGGAACTCTTCGGCAACGAGAACCCGCTCGGCAAGCGGGTGCGGATTGCAGGCGAGCGCTATCGCGTGATCGGCGTCATGGAATCCAAGGGCGTCATGCTCGGCTTCGATCTCGATGATAC
>JARFQQ010000132.1 GCA_029287695.1 Gammaproteobacteria bacterium
CCCCCCTCGTTACCGCCATGCTGCTGACCGCCGTCACTGCAAGTGCAGAAACACTCTCGCCCATCATTGTTGAGGATGAAGTCATCATCAACCCGGCGATTGGCGAACCCGAAGAATACGCCCGTACAAGAGGCACACCGGCAGATGGAGGCGAATTTCTCCGCCAGGTCAACGGTGTCAACATGAGCCGTTTCGGCGGCCGCGGCCTCGAGCCGATCATCCGTGGCCAATCCCAGACACAGCTCAATATCCTGCTTGACGGCGCCTACGTCCACGGTGGCTGTCCCAACCGCATGGACCCGCCGTCGAGCTGGGCCGCGCTCGAAACCTATGAGAAAGTCGAGGTGATCCGTGGCGTACAGACACTGCAATACGGAGGTGGCGGCAGTGGCGGTACCGTGCTGTTCGAACGGGACACCCGTGCACTTGCCGAAGAGGAGGGTCTGCATGGCCGCGTGTCCGGCGCTGCCAGCACCAATGGGATGAAATATGACCTGCTTGCCGACGTGGTCGCCTCCGGCGAGAAAGGCTATGTACGTTTCTTCACGGAACTCAAGGAGAATGACAATTACGAGGACGGCGATGGCGTCGAAGTCCGCTCCGCTTTCAATCACAGGCAGGCCGGCATGGTGCTCGGCTATACGCCGACCGAGGACCGGGTGCTCGAGCTGACGATCGAGCGCAACGAGTTCTCAGATGCTCTCTATCCGGGCTCCGGCATGGACAGCCCCGAGGAATCCGCGACATTCTACAAGCTGCGCTACCTCGACAAGCCGGACATTGCATGGATCGATGACATCAAGGCCGAGGTCTACCTCATGGAAGTGGATCACGTCATGGATAACTTCAGCCTGCGCGAGCCACCGGTCATGATGGGAATCCCCATGCTGCGAGAGACGGATACAACGTCCGACACGACGGGTGGCCGCCTCGTGCTCACCTCGACGTTACAGAACACCTCTGTGATCTATGGCATCGACCTGCAGCGCAATGTGCGCAATGCAACCCTCTTCAACATGAACATGACGCCACCCCAGGAACTCTTCTACCTCTGGCCGGACGCGACTATCCAGCAATTCGGCGCGTTTGCAGAGGCAACGACAAGCCTCGACGACAGGCAACGTCTCGTCTATGGCATGCGTATCGATCAGGTCGACGCCTCTGCCAGCCTTGCTGACGCCAGCCCCAATCCTGCCATGCCCATGTATACGGCGAACATGGCCTACATGACCTATAACGGAACGAAAGCGGAAGACCAGTCAGAAACCAACATCGGCGGCCTGCTGCGTTATGAGGTCGATCTCGACTATGGCGTGACGCTCTTCAGTGGCCTCTCCCGTACCGTGCGTACGGCAGACGCCACCGAGCGTTACATGAACAAGTGGAGTCCCAACCCGGCAGACCGCTGGGTCGGCAACCCCGCCATCGAACCCGAAAAACATCACCAGTTTGACCTGGGCATGCTCAAGCAGGGTGGCAGTCACAGCCTGTCGGCAACGCTCTTCTATGACGATGTCAGTGATTACATCCTGCGTGATTATGCGCCAGACCAGGCGCAAATCTATCGCAATGTCGACGCGGAACTCTACGGTCTCGAAATCGAGGGAACCTGGCGACTGCGCCCGGATCTCGATCTGACGGCAGCACTCGCCTATGTCCATGCGACCAATACCACGGATGACCGCCCGATCGCACAAACACCGCCCCTTGGCGGCAAGGTCCAGCTCGACTACTACAGCGGCCGCTGGACCCACGGTGCGCGTGTGCGTTTCGCCGACTCGCAGGATCGTGTCGATCCCGAGAGTCCTCTCTATGTCGGGGAAACCGCCGGCTGGGGCGTTTTCGACCTCTACGGAAGCTATGCCATGAACGACATATTCAGCCTGCGCTGGGGCATCGACAACCTCTTCGACAAGACCTACGCTGAACATGCGAGCCGCTCGAACCTTCTGGATCTGGAAGCCATCAGGGTCAATGAGCCCGGACGCGTCGCCTGGCTCAAGCTGACAGCTGCGTTCTGAGGCCATGATCGATTTCCTGCGAGCCTGGCTCGACTACATCGTCTTCGGGATACTCGGTCTCATGAGTTTCCTGATGCTCTGGTTCGCCTTCGAGCGCCTGATCTACTACTGGCGCGTCAGGCTCGGGGATTTCGATCACTCTGACACTTTGCATGTCGCCCTGACGCGTAACCTGACCTGGATATCAACAATCGGCTCGAACGCCCCCTATGTCGGACTTCTGGGTACCGTGTTCGGCATCCTGATCACCTTCTATGATATCGGCCAGAGCACCAACATCGAGCCGGCCGCGATCATGACAGGGCTCGCGCTGGCCTTGAAGGCGACCGCTGCCGGCCTGCTTGTCGCGATCCCGTCCATCATGATCTACAACGGCCTGCTGCGAAAAGTCGATGTCCTCTCGGCCAACTGGAAGCGACTGCAAAGCAATGAGCACCTCTAAAAATTCGGATTTTTATTGTGAGTGCAAGGAAGCACCGCGCGCAGAACCGCAGTGTATGGAGGGATACATGAGGTTCGAGCACGGAGCTGACGCCGCAATCGCGGAAAAAGACAATTTTAGAGATGTTCATGAAACGGTTTGACCAGATCAATGTCATTCCCTTCATTGACATCATGCTCGTACTCCTGGCAATCGTGCTCACGACTGCCTCCTTCATCTCGACAGGCCACCTCAAAATCCGGCTTCCGGAAACCGGGAACATCGTTACCGAAAAGCTCGAGAAACCGCTCGAAGTCGCAATCGATGCGGAGCAACAGCTTTACCTCGATGGAGAACCGCTGACCCTGGAGACTCTCAAACAACGGATCGGGCAGACAGACCCGCAGCGTGATATCAGCCTGCGTATCGATACAGCGGTGGAATTCGGTACTTTCGTGCCTGTCATGGATGCGCTCAAGGCGCGCGGCATGGAGAAGATTTCGATCATTACCAGAAACACGCGATGA
>JARFQQ010000180.1 GCA_029287695.1 Gammaproteobacteria bacterium
GATACGCCGTCATCCATCATGTGGCAGGAAATGCAGTTTCCCTTCCTGCGATCCATGGCGACTGCCTTGCCCTTCTTGATTACGTCTTCGGCCGCTTCAGCGTGGACTGCTGCGGGAGCCACGAAGACTCCTCCGAGCAGCGTCGCGAGGGATGCAACAGCGGCCAGTGTGGCGGGTTTCCGCATACTTAAGCTCCTCCTCAAGGGATTAGTATTTCTTCTAGAGTCACAGAGATGCATCGCAGAAGAGGTTTATTCCATTCTGCAGCACCTCATAGAGAGGCAATAGGATACTAAATGGGCGTGATTATGCAAGGTCATGTTTTTATATAAGAAAACGCTAATAACTTGCGATTTTTTCAAAACCGGGCGGAGCTGCCGGTTTTCTTGAGTGCACGGATTTCCGAGTCGATTTCCCGCAGCCTGGCCTCGAGCTTCGACTTCTCGTGAAAACCCAGTCCATCCGTACGCAGGGCGATGCCCAGCTGCTTTACAGCTGCTTCTAGTTCACCGTTGAGATAGTGATACTCGGCAAGCGCACGGTGAGATTCTGCTGTTTTCCCGCTTCCAGCGGCTGCGCGCCCGAGGAGTCGCATAATATGGGCGTCATCACTATGGGATTTCGATAGCTTCTTGAGGATGCTGTAAGCCCTCGCGGGCTGCCTGGCCTGCAGCATGACCTCTGCTTTCAGCAGGGAGCCGGCATGCGAGCCGATCGTGGAAGTATCCATGTTACTGACGCTTGAAACGGCCTGCGACTTGTTGCCCCGGGCAAGCGCGATACGCGCCTGCGTGACGCGGTAGTAGGGGTCGCGCGGGCGCTTGCCGAGAAGTTTGTTCAATTCCTGCATGGCGTTGCCGTATTGCCTGCCCCTGAACAGTGCCTGGACATAACCGTAGCGCTCTGCTTCCTGATTGCGGTATCGGCCTTGTTTCAGGGTGGACTCGAAATGGCGGATAGCAGCACGTGAACTGTCGAACTGTTCTGCGCGCAAGGTCGCACGGACGAGATGGAAGCGCAGGTCTTCAGCCGCCATGTTAAGCGGATATTTTTCAGAGCGTCCGAGTGCTTCGGCGATGCGGTCAGAGCTCACAGGGTGGGTCTGCAGAAATTCAGGCACAGTTGCTGCACCCGTACGCGAGGAACGGCCGAGCTTCTGGAAAAACGAGGCCATGGCGCGCGGATCATACTTCGAGCGGGCCAGAATGCGGATGCCGATATTGTCGGCCTCGCGTTCGTTGGCGCGTGTGAAATTGATCTGTTTCTGGAGCAGTGCGGCCTGGCTGCCCACTGCGGCTGCAGCCGCCAGGGAGCCGGCGCCGGCTACTCCGAGCGCGATGGCGGCAAGAAGCAGACCGGCCATCGGAAGGGACATCTGGTCGGTCGCCTCGATCATCCGCGCCAGATGGCGTTGCCCGACGTGCGCGATCTCGTGAGCGATCACGGCGGCCAGTTCGCTTTCGGTTTCAGCTTCGAGAATCAGACCGGTGTGCACGCCAATGTAGCCATCCGGGCCGGCGAAGGCGTTGATACTTGGATCCTCAACAGCAAAGAATGTGAGATTTCTGCCCCGGGTATCACTGTTGCGGGCGAGCTTGTTGCCCACCGACTGGAGATAGGAGCCGATCAGCGGATCGTCGACGACATCACTGTGAGCCCGCACGTAGCGCATGAAGGCGCGGCCGAGTTTGGCCTCGAGGTGCGTGCCCAGGTGACTGCCCGACGAGTTGCCCATGTCAGGCAGGGAGAGGTCCAGGGCAAGAGCCGGCTGGATCGTCCAGGCGTAGAGCAGCAGGGCAGTGATCAGTCTGTTGAGCTGTCGTGTCATCGTGTCCGGTTCTCTCCCGGGAGGCCATTGCTCCTGCATTAGAACCGCTGCAAGAGCGTCAGTTCAACTGGATGCGTTCTCCCCAGGGGACCAGCTCCCTGCCCTTGATGAGCCAGACTACAGGGTAGGGCGGGGATTCTTTGGGGAATGCGCCCTCGGCATCGGTGAAATAGAGCAGCAATTCAGGCCGGATGCCCTGGCTGTCGATCCAGTCGAAGACAGGGCGGAAATCGGTGCCGCCGCCGCCATCGATTTTTTCAGGCAGCTTGAATTCTTCCCAGGGCTCGAAGTACCAGGGCGCACCCTCCACGATCGAGGCGTCACAGGGCAGCAGGGTGATGCGTGCGCGGATCTGGCCCTTGATGGCATCGATCTCGGAGATGAATTCACTGATCTCCTTGTACTTGATGGAACCGCTGGTATCCACCGCCACGACGACATCCACCATGGCACTGCGAAGGGAGGGGTAGATTGCGTCACCCTCGCGGCGTGAGGGGCGCATGTAGCTGAAATCGTCACGTGCGAGCATCGAGAGGTAACGCGAAAGGATCATGCGCCATGGCAGTTGTGGCTGCAGGAGATGGTCGATGAGCCGCGCAATGGTTCCGCCAAACTTGCCTGCCTGCATCGCCTGCTGTGCCGCGCCGGCCATGCGCTGTTGCCACTGTACGCCCAGGGTCTCTTTCTCGTCAGGGCTCAAGGGTGGTGGCGGAGCCTCGTCTCTGTCGCCGGGAACCGGCTCGTCTGTTTCGCCGACGTCCCCCTCCTGCTGTTTGGTCGGGGTCGCGCCGCCACGTTCGTTCTCGTCGAGCTCCTGCCTGTTACCGCCGCCCGATTCCTCGTCCTGCGGTTCCTCGCCTGACTCGTCCTCCTGCTGTTCGCCCGGTGACGGGGGCGATTCGCCGGTTGTCTGCGGTCCGGTGTCACCGGTTCCTCCGTCGCCGCTTCCGCCGCCCTCGCTTTCGCTGTCGTACATGTGCTGGTCGAGGGTCTCCATGTCATCCTGATCCTCGATCAGCGGATAGATCTCCTCGGCTGTCATGCCCTTGTATTCATCCATCCAGACGGCATCGGGCGGAGGCTTGAGCCCCTCCTCGATCAACAGGGGGTTGATTGCGAAATCACAGGCGAGATCCCAGCGGTGCTTGATACGGTGACCGCGTCGTGCAAAGTGGCAGAGTGCACAGTGCAGCGCCTCGTGGGCCAGCATGAACTGGGTCTGGTCGAGTGTCAGCTCGTCGATGTACTCGGCGTTGTAGTAGAAAGCCCGCGCATCGGTCGCGACGGTCTGGCACCACTCCTTGTTGGCAGCCTTCATCGGGAGACGCAGGACAAGGGCGCCGAGAAAGGGCTTGTCGAGAATCAGCTTGGTGCGGGCTGCGGCGAGCTTGGTTTCGACCGATTGCACGGCTTTCTCTCCGGGTGTCTATTCGAACAGCATCACGTCAGCGATCGCCTTGGCCCAGTCGGAGAATTCCGGCACCTGGAAAAGCGGTTCACCGATGGCGCGGTGCATGTCGGAAACCAGCATCACCCCCATCTCGCGCTGCGGGAAGGTTCCGGCATAGTCGAGGATGTGGCCGATCACCTCCGGTGCATTGCTTTCGCCCTGCGCCCTGATGGCGCGCCCGACCAGCGCCGCGGCGACGGCGTACTGCAGGTCGATCTCGGACCTGTCTCTTATACACATCTGACGCTGCCGACGACCTGCAA
>JARFQQ010000198.1 GCA_029287695.1 Gammaproteobacteria bacterium
TTCGCTCGACGGCAGTGCCGCTGATATCGGTGTCGCTTTCGCGCTGATCATCATCGGCACTTTCCTCTATTCCTGGCTGCTGAGCGGCATCTGGCTCAAGTCTTTCAGGAAATCGGAAACCGCTGCATGACGAGCAGGTAACCTGGTCACGAGGAACCATTTTCTGCCGAGGTGAAACAGATGAATCCAAACCCCGAAATCAACACCATTCTCTACGCGACTGACCTCGGGCGGAACATGCGTCCGGTCTTTCGTCATGCAGTGATGCTTGCACGGCTGTGCGACGCAAAGATCATCATGCTGCACGTTGTCGAGCCTCTTTCGAAGACGGCCGAAACCATGCTGTCGCTCTACCTGCCGAAAGAAAAACTCGATGCCATCGAACATGACGGCATGGATGAAGTCATCGCCACCATGCAGAAGAGACTCGAAAACTACTGCCGGGACGAGGCAGAGATCTGTGCCGGTGACAGCAGGGTTTCGGACGTCGTCGTCCAGTGTGGCGACGCAAGCAAGATTATCAACAAAGAGGCCCGGTCGCAGAAGGCTGACCTCATTATCATGGGCAACTGCGCGAGCGACCATCGTATGGGCAAGGGACTGATCGGCTCAACAGCCAGGCGCGTAACGCAGGATGCCAGAATCCCGGTCCTGCTCGTGCCCAACTGTCACTGAAATGAACATACGGCCCGGCAAAGAAAGAAAATTGGCCAGAAAATTTGCTGCATCCGCACATGTCGACAATTTAAACAATTAATGTCAACCATTGAACCAATTCTCCTTGACTGACGCTCCAATACGCCTATTATTGTCGACATATCGTTGAATTTTGTCGACAAACAGAGAGCGATCATGGCAAATGCCACAGCCTGTGAACAAAAGGAACCTGTCACAATTGCGGACAGGGTGTTCAATCAGCTGCGAGAGGCTATCCTAGGAGGAAAGATGGCTCCCGGCCAGAAAATCAGCGAACCGGAACTTGCCGGCAGCTATGGCGTGAGCCGCGGTTCCCTGAGGGAAGCCATCGCCCGGCTCGAGAGCAGCAACCTGGTAGAACGCAAGCCCAACGTCGGTGCACGCGTGATCACCCTCTCGATCGACGAACTCATGGAGATCTATCACATCCGCGAGGCACTCGAGGGTATGGCCGCCCGGATTGCAGCGGGGAACATGGAACCGGATCAGATCGCCGAATTGCGCAAGATTGTCGAAAGGCAGCGCAAGGAGATCTCCAGCGGCAACTACGCCTATTTCCTGAAAGAGGTGGATCTCGACTTCCATTTCAGGATTATCCAGGGCAGCAGGAACAAGCGGCTGATTCGCCTGCTGTGCCAGGACCTCTACGACCTGGTGCGCTTCTACAGGGCGAGTTTCAGCGCATCCAGCCCGCGCCCCGAACAGGCCTATGAGGAACATAGCGCCATCGTGGCCGCCATGGAGCGCGGAGACGGCGAGATGGCCGAATTGCTGATGCGCCATCACATACGCGCATCACGTGAAAATGCTCGAAAGAGCTTCGAGGCAATGCAGGAACAACCTGCCGGACAGCAAACAAAACAGTCAACAGCAGCGAGTGCAACATGAACAGCACGCTTAAGCGACCCAGATTTCTCGACCTGACAAAGATCCGCCTGCCGCTGCCGGGGATCGTCTCGATCCTCCACCGCATTTCCGGCGTACTCATGATTCTTGCGATCCCGTTCCTCATCTGGTTGCTCGAGCTTGCAGTATCAGGCCAGGCGGCATACGAGCAGGCTGTGGCAGTCACCGACTCGCTCCTCTTCAAGCTCGCGGCGGCAGTCATCCTCTGGTCGCTTTGCCACCACCTTGTCGCAGGCATCCGCTACCTGCTGCTCGACATCGACATCGGCATCGAGCGCAAGCAGGCACGCCAGAGCGCCGTCGGCGTCTTTGTGGTTTCCATCGCCTTGACAATACTCTTCCTGGGGGTGATCTGGTGAGCATCCAACTCAGCGGCCTGCGTGCCTGGACCATACAGCGAATCAGCGCCATCTATATCGCCCTCTTCACGCTTGCGTTGATGGTGGCCGTGCTCTTTACCGGGATGCCCGAGAATCATCTCGCCTGGAGAGCCTTGCTCTCCTCGCCTTTCATCAACCTTTCGGTGATGGCTTTCTTTCTCGCGCTGCTGCTGCATGCCTGGGTCGGCGCGCGCGATGTGATCATCGACTACGTACACCCTCTCGGCGCGCGCTTGACTGTCCTGGCGCTGGCCGCTGTCTTTCTGATCGTCTGCGGCCTCTGGTCCGCACGCGTCCTGCTTAACCTTTTCTGATGCAAGATATCAAAATGTCCACACCAATCAGCCAGTTCGACGCACTGGTCATCGGCGCCGGTGGCGGCGGCATGCGCGCTGCGCTGCAACTCGCGCGTGCCGGTGCCAAGGTCGCTGTCATCTCCAAGGTATTCCCGACACGCTCCCACACGGTCGCAGCCCAGGGGGGCATCAATGCAGCACTTGGCAACGTGCTGCCGGACAACTGGCACTGGCACATGTTCGACACCGTCAAGGGAAGTGATTATCTCGGTGACCAGGACGCCATCGAGTACATGTGCAAGATCGCCCCACAGGTGGTCTACGAACTGGAACACACGGGAGTGCCCTTCTCGCGCCTCGATGACGGACGCATCTACCAGCGCCGCTTCGGTGGACAG
>JARFQQ010000043.1 GCA_029287695.1 Gammaproteobacteria bacterium
TCCAGTTCGAGAGAGAACGCCCGTCTTCTTCAGCGATCTTTTTAGCCGCTTTCTTCAAATCCGGAGAGATTCTGATATTAATAATCTTGGACTTTGACATAATTCTGCAAATATTTGAGATTACACTGGATCTTTAGAGAATGGCGTGTTATGTTTGTATATACAAAAGCAATACGAAGTATTTTCATGTATTATACACAAAGAGACAGGTGGCAGAAATGACGATTCACGACGCACAATCTGAACTCCGCTACCCGCCGAAGATGACATGGACAGCGGTCGCTGTCGAGATTGGCATTATCGCATTCGCCATCGTCATCCTCGTAGCGGCAGCCGGATAAACTGGCGGACCGGCACTCGCCGGTCCCTGCAATTGACACAGCCCATCCCCGGGCTGCCTCCCCTGTACACTTCAAATCCCGGAAATCTGCGCGTTACAATAGACAGATGACCTGGACGCCACGCACCACCGTCGCCGCCATTATTGAGCGTGACGGGCAATTTCTCATGGTTAGCGAACGCAGCGAGTCAGGCGGCATCGTCCTGAACCAGCCTGCCGGCCATCTCGAGGCATCCGAAACCCTCATTGATGCCGTCGTGCGGGAATCTCTCGAAGAGACGGCATGGGTTGTCGAGCCTGAAACCCTCGTCGGCATCTACAAATGGCGTATTCCCCCGGGCGGACTCACCTACGTGCGCTACTGCTTTGCCGCCCGGCCCCTTTCGCAAGATTCGGCAAGACGACTCGACGATGGTATCCTGTCGGCGGACTGGATGCCCCCCGAAGAGATCCGACGGCTTGTGAACATGCATCGCAGCCCGATGGTTCAAAGCTGCCTCGACGACTACCTGGCCGGCAGGAGCTATCCGCTGGAGCTGATTCATGAACTTGACTAGATTCCTCTTACTGCTTCTACTCGCCAATCCCGCAATTGCCGATATCCAGTCCGACCTTCTTGGCCATATCGCGCCCAGGGAGCAGATAACCGACCCGGCGCCTGACCGTTTCTCCGTCTGCTTCCAGCACAGCTGCGCCAGGGTCGAACATGTTTCCCTGACAACTGACCAGTGGTTCAAGGTCGCCTCTTTTTTCTCGCCGGAAGCAATGACGGCAGAGGAGGAACGCCAGCAGATGGCCGAAGCCATCGCCTGGCTGGAAGTGGCCGTCGGCTCCCAGATTGACGCCCTCGATGACCGTGGCGGCAATCTCGAGGGTTTCACGGCCAGCGGCAACCAGCTCGACTGCGTTGATGAGTCGATCAACAGCACGACCTACATCACCATGATGCAGAACGCGGGGTTCCTGAGGTTTCATCGGGCCGAAAAGCGGGCAACCCGCGGGGGGCTCTTTTTCGGCGGTGTCTGGCCGCACTCCACTGCGGTGGTCAGCGAAATCGATACCGGCAGGAAATGGGCCGTCGATTCCTGGTTTTTCGACAACGGCGAAAAACCGACCGTCGTTCAGCTCAGGAAATGGCGGACCGGCTGGAGCCCGGAAGGCGCAAAACACTGACCGTGGCAAAACTTCGCCAGCGGTTCCTCGGTCTGTTCCTGCCATTGCCGGCTTGCGTACTGGCGCCCGCCGCGCATGCCTATACCCTCGATACCTGCGCGGACTACCACTGCGACATCATCATCCCCGTCACCCTCGATGACCGCGAGAAGCAGCAAATCAGGCAGCTTTTCAGCGATGTCGGAAATCCTGCCGAGGAACGTGACCGTATCGCACAGGCCATCGGATTGTTCGAGCGACTGGTCGGACCAAAGAACGGCACCAACGACGACCTTGGCAAGAACCCGCCCGATGCCCCCTATAGCCCGCGGGGAGGGCAACTGGACTGCATCTCCGAGTCGACCAACTCCACCACCTATCTGAAACAGCTCGAAACTGCAGGACTGCTCAGGTGGCACAGCGTCGATGAGCGTGCCGTGCGCCATCGCTGGCTCTTCGCCGTGCACTGGACAGCTGTCATCAGCGACCGCGACGGTATGCAGTACGCCGTCGACAGCTGGTATGGCGACAACGGCGAGTCCGCCATCGTGCTGCCTCTCCAGGCCTGGTACAAGGGTGAAGAGCGCTAGTCGGGGAAAAGTGCTCGTCGGCCTCTCGGGCGGCGTGGACTCCTCCGTGGCAGCATTGCGCCTGCTCGAGCAGGGGTATGACATCGAGGGGCTGTTCATGAAGAACTGGGAGGAAGACGATAGCGAGGAGTACTGCAGCGCTGCCGCCGACCTCTCGGATGCCACGGCCGTTGCCGGGAAGCTCGGTATACGGCTGCATACGGTCAATTTTTCCTCCGAATACTGGGACAGGGTATTCGCCTATTTTCTCGATGAGTACCGTGCCGGGCGTACACCGAATCCGGATGTGCTCTGTAACAGGGAGATCAAGTTCAAGGCCTTTCTTGACCATGCGCTTGGACTTGGTGCGGAAAAGATCGCCACCGGTCACTATGCGCGCATTACAGAAGCCGGTGGACGCTGGCATCTCCAGCAGGCTTTCGACAGGAACAAGGACCAGACTTACTTTCTCTACCTGCTTAACCAGCATCAGCTCGCCCATGCGCTCTTTCCACTCGGCGATATCGACAAGCCCGAGGTACGCCGGCTCGCAAAGGCAGCCGGTTTTCCGACCCATGACAAGAAAGACAGCACAGGGATCTGTTTCATCGGCGAACGGCGTTTCCGCGATTTTCTTGCGCAATACCTGCCGGCCCAGCCGGGAGAAATCGAAACGCCGGAAGGCGAGGTCATCGGGACGCACCAGGGGCTGATGTACCATACCATCGGCCAGAGGCAGGGGCTTCGCATCGGCGGCCTCAAGGGGCGCGGTGATGCTCCCTGGTACGTCGCAGGCAAGGATCTGGAGCGGAATGTTCTGATCGCCGTGCAGGGGAGCGACCACCCGATGCTCTTTGCATCAGGGCTTGCTGCAGCCGACGTCCACTGGATCGCTGGCGAACCACCCGGGTTTCCGCTAACCTGCATGGCGCGCTGCAGGCATCGCCAGCCGCTCCAGAAATGCACCGTGACAATGACGGACGAAGAGAGCCTGGCCGTCAGGTTCACAGACCCGCAACGCGCCATGACCCCGGGACAGGCGATTGTCTTCTACGAGGAAGAAACCTGCCTTGGCGGCGCGACAATCAGAGAGGTCTGATGATGAGAAAAACCTCCGAAAGAACCCTCGCTCTTGCCGCCGTCTACCAGGCAGCGGCTCTCGTGCAAAGCATGGGGCAAACCGGCAACGCCGAGAGCGAGGCTGTCGCCAGTTCGCTCTACAGTCTGTTCCAGCAAAACCCGGCATCAACAGCGGATGTCTATGGCGGCATCAGCGGCGTCAAGCTTGGACTCATGGCGCTGCGCAAGCAACTGACTGCTCCCGACACGGAAAACCTCGAAGTGCCGAAATACGCGCTCACTCTGCTCGTCCTCTCCGGCAAGCTCATGAAAGATCCCGATACGCTTGGCATCATCTCCGAGGGTATCGAGCAGGCGCACAGCAAGCTTGCCCTCTTCGAGCATACCCACAGCAACCAGATCGCTGCGATGGCAGATCTCTACAGGCAGAGCATCAGTAATATCTCGCCGAGAATCATGGTCAAGGGAAAGCCGCTGTTTTTACAGAATCCCGACACCCAGAACAGGATCAGGGCACTCTTGCTGGCCGGTATCCGCTCGGCCGTACTCTGGAGACAGCTGGGCGGCA
>JARFQQ010000112.1 GCA_029287695.1 Gammaproteobacteria bacterium
TCCGTGCGCATGGATATCCGCCGCACCGGCGCTATCAAGCGCGGTGACGAGGTCGTGGGCAACGAGACCCGCGTCAAGGTCGTCAAGAACAAGGTTGCGCCGCCCTTCAAGCAGGCCAACTTCGAGATCATGTACGGTGAGGGCATCTCGCTCGAGGGCGAGCTCATCGATCTGGGTGTACAGCATGGCATCGTTGACAAGTCCGGCTCCTGGTACAGCTACAAGGGGGACAAGATCGGCCAGGGCAAGGAGAATGTGCGCAACTTCCTCAAGGAGAATCCCGCTGTCGCCGCGGAAATCGAGGGCAGTATTCGTGCGACTGTCTTCCCGGCCCCTGAAGAGCTGGATGCCGCCGGTGACAGCAGCCTCGAAGAGGCGCTCGACAGCTGACGATGAACGGTTTCGCGGCAGAAGGCAACGAGCAGCGGGATGTCGAACAGCATGGCATCCGGCTGCTTGCCGACCGCGAACACTCTCGCCTTGAGATGCGCCGCAAGTTGCTTGCCCGTGATTACGACCCCGCGGTTGTCGAGGAGGCGTTGCAGAGTCTCGAGAAACAGGGACTTCTCAGCGACGAGCGCTTCACGGAACAGTACATCAATGTCCTCAAACGCAAGGGCTTCGGGCCGCTGCGCATTCGTGCCCTCTTGCGCGAACGGGGCATCAACGACACCATGATCCACGAATGGGTCGATAATCGCGAGGACGAGTGGCGGCACCTCATGGTCCAGGCTGCCAGGCGCAAGTTTGGCGACAGCAAGGGCGAGGATTTCAGCCAGAAGTCGAAAATCGCCCGCTTCCTCGAGTATCGCGGTTACCCGGAATTCATGATACGGGACTACCTCTTCGACTGAAGACATTACAGCTGTTCGCGTACAGCAGTTCCTCACTGACGGCCTCTCTCATCACCTGAAGTCACAATATCCCCGCCGGCTTCGGGAAATCAGCGATTTTCCACGCTCTGGCAGCGTGACATTGAACGCCATCCCGCATAACATTGCCCTTTTTCGCAGCAGTTTCACCACTCGATGAAAACCAGCGCCGAAATCAGACAGGCTTTTCTCGACTTTTTCGAGCAACGCGGACACCGCGTGGTCGAATCGAGTCCGCTCGTGCCGGGAAATGATCCGACACTCCTCTTCACCAATGCGGGCATGGTCCAGTTCAAGGATGTCTTCACCGGGCGTGAGAAACGCGCCTACAATCGCGCTGTCAGTTCCCAGCGCTGCGTCCGCGCCGGTGGCAAACATAACGATCTCGAGAATGTCGGTTACACGGCACGACATCACACCTTCTTCGAGATGCTTGGCAACTTCAGCTTTGGCGATTATTTCAAGGAAGACGCCATCAGGTTTGCCTGGGAGTTCCTGACCGACACACTGGGCCTGCCGAAGGAAAAGCTCTGGGTCACCGTCTACGAAGAGGACGACGAAGCAGCGGATATCTGGCTCAAGCAGGTCGGCGTCGATCCGGCGCGTTTCACCCGTATCGGTGACAAAGCAGGCGGCAAGCGTTACGAAAGCGACAACTTCTGGTCCATGGGTGATACGGGGCCATGCGGTCCCTGCACGGAGATCTTTTTTGATCACGGTGAAGCGGTGTGGGGCGGTCCGCCCGGCACGCCTGAAGAAGATGGTGACAGGTATATCGAGATCTGGAACCTCGTTTTCATGCAGTACAACCGTGATGCTGACGGCACCATGACACCCTTGCCGAAACCCTCGGTTGATACAGGCATGGGGTTCGAGCGGCTGGCAGCAGTCCTGCAGAATGTGCATTCCAATTACGAGATCGATCTCTTTCAGCATCTCATCAAGGCGGCGGCCGATGCGACCGGCACCACTGATATCGAATCGAAGTCCCTGCGCGTCATTGCCGACCACATCCGCTCCGCGGCCTTCCTCATCGTCGATGGCGTCATGCCATCCAACGAGGGACGCGGCTATGTCCTGCGACGCATTATCCGCCGTGCGATCCGTCATGGATATCAGCTTGGCCAGAAGCAACCCTTCATGTACAGGCTCGTTACCGCCCTCGACGAGGTCATGGGCGACGCCTACCCGGAGCTTCGCAACAACCGGGCACAAGTCGAGAGAGTCTTGCGTGTTGAGGAAGAACGATTCGCAGAGACTATCGAACAGGGCATGAAGATTCTCGACGAGGAGATCGCTGCTCTGGATGGAGACATGATTCCGGGCGAGGTCGTTTTCAGGCTCTACGATACCTACGGTTTTCCTTTCGATCTCACGGCAGATATCGCGCGCGAGCGCGAGCTCAGGGTCGACAGCGAAGGTTTTGAGCGCGCCATGGAAGGGCAGCGCGAACGTGCGCGTGCCGCAAGCCAGTTCGGCGCTGACCAGAGTTTCAAGATGACACTCGAGGGCGAGACCTGCTTCACAGGCTATGACCATCTCGAGGATGAGGGCAGTGTCCAGGCAATCTATGTCGACGGTGAACCGGTCGATGCCATCGAACCGGGCCAGCAAGCCATCGTGATTCTCGATACGACGCCTTTCTATGCCGAATCGGGAGGGCAGGTTGGTGACCGGGGGCTGCTCGTCTCCGGTGGCGGTGGTGTATTCGCCGTCAGGGATACACAGAAGCAGGGCGGCGACGTCTTTGGCCATATCGGCCTTCTCGAGAGCGGCAAGCTCGCCGTGGGCGACACCGTCGATGCGCGCGTCAACAAGGCCCTGCGCCTGGCAACGGTGTTGAACCACTCGGCAACGCATCTCATGCATGCCGCCCTGCGCCACGTCCTGGGCGATCATGTCCAGCAGAAGGGCTCGCTCGTTGATGCAGAGCGCCTGCGGTTCGACTTCTCGCATTTTGAACCGGTCAGCAAGGAACAGCTGCTCGAGATCGAGCAGCTCGTCAACAACCAGATCCGCGCCAACAATCCGGCAGAGACAAAGGTCATGCCACTCGAGGAGGCCAAGACCTCGGGCGCCATGGCGCTCTTCGGTGAAAAGTATGCAGACGATGTTCGCGTACTGCGGCTGGGTGATTTTTCGGTCGAGCTCTGCGGCGGCACACATGTTCGCGCAGCGGGTGATATCGGCCTGTTCAAGATTCTTTCTGAAACAGGGATTGCTTCCGGCGTACGCCGTATCGAGGCCGTGACGGGCGAAAAGGCACTGGCGCTGATCGAGGCCGAGGAGCAGCAGCTGCAGTCGGTCGCCGGTCTTCTCAAGGCGGGAAAGGACGACATCACCGTCAAGCTCGAGCAGCTCCTGGCCAGGCACCGCGAGCTTGAAAAGGAGCTCGAGAAGCTCAAGGCAAAACAGGCAGCCTCCGCGGGCAGTGACCTGGCTTCGCAAGTCGTCGAGATCAACGGCGTCAAGGTTCTGGCAGCCGAGCTGCCGGGGGCTGATGTGAAGACGCTGCGCGATACCATGGACCAGCTCAAGAGCAAGCTTGGCAGCGCCGTCATCCTTTTGGGCACCCGTAGCGACGACAAGGTCAACCTGGCGGCTGGCGTGACCAGGGACCTGACCGACCGTTTCAAGGCCGGTGACCTCGTCAAACTTGCTGCCGAGAAAGTTGATGGCAGGGGAGGCGGACGTCCGGACATGGCGCAGGCGGGAGGTAACAACCCCGCGGCGCTGCCCGATGCACTCGGGGTCCTCGAGAGCTGGATTGCGGGGCAGGCATCATAACTGCTTGCTGCAGTGCAGCGAAAAATTGTATCTTACGCGTTTTGAGCCGGGCCCGGCCCGGGACAGGCGAGAATTCTGACTGTAACGCCCGGAACAGAACCCGGGCGTCACTGTGAATACAACGGACAAAAATGGCACTGATTGTTCAAAAGTACGGCGGCACCTCTGTTGGCACTATCGAGCGGATCAAGGCGGTCGCCGAGCGGGTAAAAGGGTACCGCGATGCCGGCAACCAGGTGGTCGTTGTGGTCTCGGCGATGTCTGGTGAGACAAACAAGCTCATCGGCCTGGCGCAGGAAATCAGCGAAAATCCGAGCCCGCGCGAGATGGACGTACTCGTCTCGACAGGAGAGCAGGTCACGATCGCTTTGCTGAGCATGGCGCTGCAGGCTGCCGGCGTTGAGGCGCGCTCCTACACGGGCGCACAGGTGTGCATCCTGACAGATGCTGCGCACTCCAAGGCGCGCATCAGTGACATCGACGATGCCCGCGTGCGCGCCGATCTCAACGAGGGACGCGTCGTTGTCGTTGCGGGGTTTCAGGGCGTCGACCAGCAGGGCAATATCACGACCCTCGGTCGTGGCGGGTCTGACACCACGGCGGTGGCCATGGCAGCTGCGCTGAAGGCTGACGAATGCCAGATTTTTACCGATGTCGATGGTGTCTACACCACCGACCCGCGCATCGAGCCGAAGGCGAGAAAGCTCGACCGCATTACCTTCGAAGAGATGCTGGAGATGGCGAGCCTGGGTTCCAAGGTCTTGCAGATCCGTTCTGTCGAGTTCGCAGGTAAGTACAATGTCCCGCTGCGGGTACTGTCAAGTTTTGAAGAGGGTGGTGAAGGCACCCTGATCACTCTGGAGGATGAATCTGTGGAACAGGCCAAGATATCAGGTATCGCATTCAATCGGGACGAAGCCAAGTTGTCGATCAAGGGCGTACCGGATCAGCCGGGCGTTGCCTTCAGCATTCTGGGGCCGGTAGCCAGGGCAAACGTCGAGGTCGACATGATCATCCAGAATATCGCACAGGATGATACAACCGACTTTACCTTCACGGTGCACCGGAATGATTACAAGAAGGCCAAAGAGATTCTCGAGAACACTGCCAGGGAACTGAAGGCGCGCGAAGTGATCGGCGATGATAAAATCGTCAAGATCTCCATTGTCGGTGTCGGCATGCGCTCTCATGCAGGGATCGCGAGCACGATGTTCGAGGCGCTCGCCCGCGAGGGCATCAACATCCGGATGATTTCGACATCGGAGATCAAGATCTCGGTCGTCGTGGACGAAAAGTATCTCGAACTGGGTGTGCGAACCCTGCACGAGGCATTCAATCTTGCCGAAGCGGCCGGGTAAGCGCGCCGAAACGCGTGGCCTGCGGCCTTGTTTTCATTACAATTGTGTTACAATTCATTATTAAGAATCCATGAGCAATGCACTCTGGACATGGTTGGTGGCAATGTTTCAGTACTGGAAAAGTGCTGGGCATTTTGTTGGATAAATAAAGAACGGATAGGGAGAGCAGTATGCTTATCTTGACCAGACGTGTTGGCGAAACGCTGATGATCGGTGATGAAATCACCGTCACTGTCCTGGGTGTCAAAGGCAACCAGGTTCGCATTGGAATCAATGCGCCCAAGGATGTCGCGGTTCACCGCGAAGAAATCTATGAGCGTATCCAGCGCGAGCAAAACGGTGGCGAAGGTGAGGCTCCTGAAGGCGTAGAATAACGCCAGTCATCATCTGAATTCAGGCCGGAGGAATCATCCCCTCCGGCCTTTTCAATTTTCAGGAGACATGGTAGTCTTTCGCACCTTCAGAAAAGCGGTAATTCACCAGTAATTACCTGCTTCCCGGGGCAGTAAACAC
>JARFQQ010000113.1 GCA_029287695.1 Gammaproteobacteria bacterium
GCCCTGGTCCCGATGATGCAGTACTCGACACCGGCATCGAGATAGGCGCGAATGGTATCGGCATCGCGGATGCCTCCTCCGATCTGGATCGGCATACCGGGAAAAGCCGCGGCGATGGCGCGCACTACGTCGCCGTTGACAGGCACGCCCTCGAAGGCGCCGTTGAGATCGACCAGGTGCAGGCGGCGCGCACCGGCGTCGACCCAGCGCTTTGCCATGGCGACCGGGTCGTCGGAGAAGACCGTATCATCCTCCATACGCCCCTGGCGCAGCCGGACGCATTTGCCATCTTTCAGATCAATCGCTGGTATGAGGAGCATCAGGGTCTCCAGTTGATGAAATTCTTGATCAGTTGCAGGCCGGCATCTGCGCTCTTCTCGGGGTGGAACTGCACAGCGAAGAGATTCTCGTGTTCGATGGCACAGGCAAACGTTTCGCCATAGTCTGTTGTTGCCGCGACCAGCGACTGCTCCTCGGGCACCACGAAATAGCTGTGCACAAAATAGAAACGTGTGCCGTCCTCGATGCCGTGCCAGAGCGGGTGCTCCCGGACCCGGTTGACGCAACTCCATCCCATGTGCGGAATCTTCAGCGGCAGGCCGTTATCCCCGATGGCGTTTCCGGAGAAGCGCCGAACCTCACCGGCGTACAGCCCGAGCAGGTCCGTGCCATCATTCTCCTCACTCCGCTGCATGAGCACCTGCAGTCCCATGCAGATCCCGAGAAACGGCCTGGTCGCTGCGGCATTGCGCACGGCTTTTTCGACATGGTGATCGCTGATTGCCTTCATGCAGTCTCGCGCAGCACCCTGCCCCGGAAAAACGACCCGGTCGGCCTCGTCGATCAGTGCCGGATCGTCGGTGACGAGAACGCGCGCATCGGGGGCAACATGCTCCACGGCCTTGGAAACAGAGCGCAGGTTACCCAGGCTGTAATCAACAACGGCAATGGTTTCCATGTCTCAGAGCGAGCCTTTCGTGGATGGCGTAACACCCGCCATGCGCGGATCGGCCTCGAGGGCCATGCGCAGCGCGCGCCCGAATGCCTTGAAAATGGTCTCGGCAATGTGGTGGGCGTTGTGGCCGCGCAGGTTATCGATGTGCAGGGTGACCCCGGCGTGATTCACGAAACCCTGGAAGAACTCGATGAAGAGATCCACATCGAATGCACCAATGCGGGCGCGCGGAAAATCGACATGAAACACCAGGCCCGGACGGCCCGAGAAGTCAACCACGACGCGTGACAGGGCCTCGTCCAGTGGCACATAGGCATGGCCGTAGCGGTAGATGCCTTTCTTGTCGCCCAGGGCTTTCGCGAACGCCTGGCCCAGCGTTATACCGATATCCTCGACCGTGTGGTGATCGTCGATATGCGTGTCTCCGCTGGCCTTGATGTCAATATCAATGAGGCCATGACGTGCCACCTGGTCGAGCATGTGCTCGAGGAAAGGCACGCCTGTATTGAAGGCAGACTTGCCGCTGCCGTCGAGATCGACCGAGACGCTGATTTGCGTCTCCAGGGTATTGCGTTCTACCTGGGCTGTACGGGACATGAGAGACAGTTACTAATGATCAAGTCGTCTATTCTAGCCCAGAAAGAAGAACCTGGGCATGCCCTTTGGTAGCAAAGCGGGTGAAAAATGGCATAAAAAAGCCCCTGCATAACAGGGGCGAGCATACCGAGGGGTATGGTGCGGTTTCCGGCGAAATGTTGACGACAGCCGGGGAACCGCGCGGTAGAAATCTGTCGTCTGTGACCGGTCAGGGCTTGATATAGGTGTATCCCTGGGCTTGCAGATGCGAGAGTTCTGCCACGCCACTGGGCACGATGTCACTCTCTGCAACGTCGAAAAGATCGTTTTCACGGTTGATCTGCTTCCCCTTGAGCGTGTTGGCGCAAGCGTTGAATGCGACACCCTGGTTCTTCAGACCGAGAATCCTGGTCTGCATGTCATCATTGGCATTGGCATGCTTGAGCTTGGTGCGCTCCAGTGCATCAGGCGTGGTCACAAGGGAAAGACCGTTGCCGTGCATGACGACCTTGATCTCCATGTTTTCCGCGCCAACGGCATTGATGTGGTTCTGGATGTTGCGCAGGGCCCCTGCCTGCTTCTTGGGGTTGTCGTAGTTGATGTGGTAGACGACTTTCTGCTTGCCGTATTCCGCAACAGCTGCGGTGGTAAACAGCAGTGACAGGGCGGCTACAAGGCTCATCAAAAGTTTCATTTTCACGTTTTCCTCCTATACATCTTCCGAAGATGTGTTGTTAAAAATTGGCGGTGATTATTGTTGTTCCGCCGTCTGGATCACCTGCCAGAATTCTCTGGTCTCATGGCCGGATGTAGGCGTATCCCTCACCCTGGAGTTCCATGATCCTGACGACGCCGGCATCGACCGTGCCAACGCCCTCGGCGAGTTTGGGAAGCTTGCCTTTCTTTTTCTCGACCTTTTTCATGGTGTTCTTACAGGCGCTGAACCGGATGTCCTGCATTGCGAGGCTGGAAACACGCTGCGCCTGATCGCTGCTGGCCGTAAGCATGCCAAGTCCGGGGCCATAGGCGACGATCTCGATATCGACATTTTCCGGCCCGTAATGTTTCTGCAGATTGACCGCGTTATTCATCGCGATCGTCTGGGTGCGGGCGTCATCGGTACTGACCTGGATGACAAGCTTGTGTGCCTTCCCCTCTGCCGCCCAGGCATGAGCGCCAAAGAGCGAAAGAGCCAGAAAAAGTGATGCCAGTAAGCGGATGCTTGTTCTCATTCAATCATTCTCCATACAACAGGATTGGTGGCAGGTCCTCTGCGGGACCCTGACGCGAAACGGAAATACCGACCGGTTTGGCTATAGATGTGGCTGTCTGCGATTTTATTCCAGAAAAAAGTGGTTTTGATTTTCCGGTGGTGCGGTTAATCTTGCTGATGACCGAGGAGTGATGCATGAAAAAACTACTAATTTCCAGCAAACACAGGCAGTTGCGCAAGCGCATCTGTGAACAGCGCACAGCCATGTACCGCGTCGCGCTCTCCTGGTGCAATGAACCGGCCCTTGCCGACGACCTTGTGCAGGAAACAACATTGACCGCCCTCAACAAGCTCGACCAGCTCAGGGATGACGCCCGGCTGGAAGCCTGGCTCTACCGGATACTCAACAACTGCTGGCTGGGCTATCTCAGGAAAAACAGGCCAACCGTAGACATCGACAACATGATCCTCGACAACGGGGAACAGCCGCTCGAGCAGAGCCTGCAACAGCAGCAGGTCAGGACACGTGTCAGGAACGCGATCTCGCAACTGCCCATGGGTCAGCGCCAGGTTCTGACGCTTGTCGACCTCCAGGAACTCTCATACAGAGAGGTTTCGGAAGCCCTCGATATCCCTATCGGAACTGTCATGAGCCGCATTAGCCGCGCGCGCCAGGGATTAAAAGAGATACTTCTTTCATCTAAAGAAGAACTGCGCATGCAAAAACAGCACCTCAGGCGAGTGAAATGATGAACGATCAGATCAACAGGGAAACCCTGAACCTCAACGCCCTTCTCGACAGGGAACTGGGTACAGAAGAGCGGGAAGAGGTCCTCTCAAGGGTCGAACAGGACGCCATGTTGCGCCAGGAACTCTCCGATCTCTATCACCTGAAAGAGATGGTGAACAGCGCCTATTCCGACGAAAAAGGCTACATCACTGGCAACTCACGAGACTGGTTGGCCCGCGGCGGGGCCATCGCCGCAAGCATCCTGCTGCTGGCCGTCGTCTTCACCGTCGGTTACCAGGCCGGCACAGGTATGACTGAACCTTCTGGAGACGCCTTTCATCTGACCCAGGCGAATGCCGACCCCGGGCGCGTGATGCTCTATGTCTCCAGCGACGAGGGCGGAAAATTCAAGCAGACGCTTGATCAGGCGCAAGCCTATCTCGACAGTTATGGTAACAGTGGCATCAACGTCATCGTGGTCGCCAGCGCGGACGGCACCGACCTCTTCAGAAGAAGCATCACGCCTTACGAGGACCGTATCAACAACCTCAAGGTCCGCTTTGGCGAATCGCTCGACTTCATTGCGTGCAACAACGCCATCACCCGGCTGAGGAATGAGGGCTCCGATGCCGATCTCGTCAACGCCGTGGAAGTCGCGCCATCCGCGGTCCAGTATGTCGTGGACCGTCTCCGGGAAGGCTGGACCTACGTCGCGATCTGACCCCGGCTCCTCACGAGCAACCGCGAAAGCATCTGCGTGGCAAACAGCGACAGGATCACGTAAACCGAAAAAAACCACAGGCCGGCCTGCACCTCCGCGTGCGTCAGGCTGGTCTCGCCACTGTTGGCAAAGAACGCCACCAGGATCGCCACCACGAACACATCGGCCATCGACCACTTCCCGAGATGGTGGCTGATATGGAAAGCGCGCTCGACCGAGGGCCTTGTGGATGCGAAGAAAGTCAGCGCGGCGACAAGGGTCTTGAGCACCGGAATCAGCACACTGAAAAGAAAGAGGATCACGGCCAGCCAGAGGTTGCCTTGCTCCCTGAGGGCGCCGATGGTCGTCAGGATGCCCTTGGACTGGAACTGGAAGACGGTCTCGCCGAGCACGGGCAAGTCGCGACTTGCCTGGAGTGACAGGATCGGCGTCGAGAGCCCGACAATCAGCGCGACAAGCGCGATTGCCAGCATCATGTATGCCACGTCGAGCCAGTGCTGCCGTGCTGTCCATGCGAGCAAGAGCAGCAGCAGCGCAACCGAGAGAAACACCCCGGTCATGATGTTCACGGAATCACGGTATGCCCTCTGCAGCTCCTTGTGTCGCGTCAGCTCGGCGACCTGGCGTGAGTAGTCGTCGTAGAAGCCGAGGCTGATGATCTCCAGCAACTGCTTGCCGGCATTCTCAATCCGGGTTTCGGCCTCGAGCTGCTGGATGATCGCGAGGGTTTCACGCTCGTAGGCCGCTGCCTGCTGCCAGGTTTTCCATCCGCTGAAGAGCAGTGCCGCAAAGAGCAGCGGCAGCAGCAACCAGGCATGGAGACGCGTCATCTGGGTTTGACGGTGTATCCCCGGAGTTGATGCGCAAAACGCTCCAGTGCGTCGACACCGGTTGCCTCGGCCTGCCTGATCCATTCCTGCAGGGATTCGAGACGCACCTCCTGGGAAGCAGCCGTGCGTTCCCACAGCTGGCTCAGGCGCTGCTGGTACTGGTAGACAGTCGCCAGCGCCTGGCTCTCCTGGAGAATTCGCTGCAGTTTCTCGCGAGCCGCGGCATCGAGCACCGCCTGGTTCGCAAGCAACTTGCGGGCGGCGCGGTATTTCTTGCGGCAAGCCGATTCCGAATCACAGAGCTCGGCCTTGAGGACAGGACGCACGACCTGGCGCGCGAAGTTCGACAACACCTGCAGGCGATTGCCGAGAACGGCGCTGACCGTATCGAGGTCGACGGTCATCTTTTCAGGGATCACCCTGATTTTCGGTGCAACCTTGCGAACCTTCGCCATGCCAAGGATTTCGAGCAGGCGGATATAGAACCAGCCGATATCGAACTCGTACCACTTGTAGGAGAGGCGCGCCGATGATGCGAAGGCGTGGTGGTTGTTGTGCAACTCCTCACCGCCGATCAGGATTCCCCAGGGTGCGATATTGGTCGAGGCATCGGTGGTGTTCCAGTTGCGGTAACCCCGGAAGTGGGCAAGTCCATTGATGACGCCGGCGGCCCAGAAGGGAATCCAGATCATCTGCACGCCCCAGACCAGCAGGCCTGGCAGGCCGAAAAGAAGCAGGTCGACGAGCAGCATGATCGTGATACCGAGCCAGGGCATGGGCGCATAGAGCTTGCGCTCGAGCCAGTCATCCGGTGTGCCGCGCCCGTACTTGTCGAGCATCTCGCTGTCCTGCGTGGCCTTGCGATAAAGCAAGGCGCCGCCCCACAAAACCCTGTTGAGCCCCTCCACCTGCGGGCTGTGCGGGTCCTCTTCGGTTTCGCACTTGGCGTGATGCTTGCGGTGCACGGCCACCCATTCGCGCGTGACCATGCCCGTCGTCAGCCAGAGCCAGAAACGGAAAAAGTGTGACGGCACAGAACCGAGATCGAGGGCGCGGTGCGCCTGGGCACGGTGAAGGAAAATCGTGACGGCCGCGATGGTGATGTGTGTCAGGCCGAGGGTCACCAGCAGCAGTTGCCACCAGTTGAGATCAAGAAGGGAATGCATTCAGTAATGTCTCTGTTTTCAATAAGGTATCCGGGCGGACTATAGCAGAATCGGCGCCGCGATCCGCGCACGTCTGCCCCTGATATCGGGGCA
>JARFQQ010000130.1 GCA_029287695.1 Gammaproteobacteria bacterium
CGACACGGTCGATGAAATGCCCCACGATGCGCGAGAAGAAGACCACGAAGGTGTTCACGACACCCTGGATCAGGGTCATGGTCACCATGTCGCCATTGGCAACGTGACTGACCTCGTGACCTAGGACCGCCTCCACCTCGCCACGGTTCATCGATTGCAGCAGGCCGGTGCTGACAGCGACAAGGGCACTGTTTTTGTTGGCGCCGGTTGCAAAGGCATTCGGGCTGGGCGAATCGAAAATGCCGACCTCCGGCATGCCAATCCCTGCCTGCTGAGCCTGGCGCTGGACGGTTCCGACGAGCCAGCTTTCGGCTTCATTCGAAGGGGTTTCGATGATTTGCACACCCATGGTCTTCTTCGCGAGCCATTTCGACATCAGCAGCGAAATGATCGAGCCGCCGAAACCGATGACGGCAGAAAGAACCAGCAGAGCCTGCAGGTTCAGATCGACGCCATTCTCTGCCAGGATGCCCTCGAGCCCGAGCACCTGGAAGATGATGGAGATGAGCACCATGATGGCGACGTTCGTCGCCAGAAAAAGTCCGATTCTCAGCATGTGCGTTTGTCTTTTGTAGATGTAACTCAGGAACTATATGCAGGATCGATGCCGCAAAATCAAGGGGTGATGGGGTATGGGTATTCTCACTGCCAGCCGTCGAATCGATAACCAGCGCCATAAACCGTGGTGATGAGCCTCGGGTTCGCGGGGTCTGCTTCGATACGCTTGCGCAGTTTCGAGATATGCTGGTCCAGGGTGCGGCTGTTGGGCATGTGCTCGTATCCCCAGGCATGGTCGAAGAGCTGGTCTCGCGTCACGACTTCCCCGGGATGCCGGCTGAACAGCTCCAGAATGCGGATTTCCCTGAGACTGAGGTCAATCGAGACCTCGCCACGTCGTGCGCGTAATTCTGACGGAAATACCTGCAGATCCCCGAAGAGAAAACTGCGTACATCCCGGCTTTCACCACTCTTGAGCAGACGTCGCGCAATGGCACGTATCCGTGCAACAACCTCGCGGGTTCCGAAAGGCTTTGTGATGTAGTCATCTGCACCGAGCTCGAGCCCCAGGACGCGATCGATTTCCTCGCTTTTTGCACTCAGGAAGATCACCGGCACCTGTTCGTCGAGCCGGCGAATCTCGCGGCAGAGGCTGTAGCCATCGAGTCCGGGCATCATGATGTCCAGCAGAACAAAATCCGGCCTCTCTTCCCTGAAGCGTTCCATGGCCTGAATACCATCCTCTGCGAGGAGTGTTTCGTAGCCTTCGTTCGACAGCAGCTCCCCGAGACCGGCCAGAATATTGGGATCATCCTCGGCGATCAGGATTTTCATGGCATCTCTCCCCGAATGACTGGCAACCGGAGTGTGAAGCAGGCCCCCGGGCTGGCATCGCTGACCCTGAGATCACCACCGAGCCTCTGTGCCTGCTGTCGCGCAATGGTCAGCCCGATACCCGTTCCGGATACCCCCTCTGTCAGGCTGTTGCCGATGCGATAGAACGCATCGAAGATCTTTTTCTGCTCAGCGGCCGGAATGCCGGCTCCATGATCCCGCACGCTGATGACGAGCTGGCCATCTGCGACGCGCGTTGCAACATCGACCGCGCCGCCATCGGCAGCATACTTCTCGACGTTACTGAGCAGGTTGTTCAGGATCTGCTCGAGCATGTCCGCATCGGTTTCGAGGGTGGCGCCTGCCTGCAGATCAGCGCGAACCTCAAGTCCGCGTGTGCGAAATCCCGGCAGGAAGTGATCCAGTGTCTGGCGTACCAGCGCATCGATGTCCACCTCGCGAATATGCAGCGGCGGCATGCGCGAGAAATTGAGGACGTTGCCGATGAGCCTGCCAAGCCGCTGGCTTTCGCTGATGATGATGCCCAGATAGTTGCGCTGCCCGGGATCGTCCCCGAGTTGTTCCTCGAGCATTTCGGCATACATGCGGATATTGGTCAGCGGGGTCTTGAGCTCATGCGAAACCTGGCTGACGAATTCCACCTTGCGCGTCGCCTCCCGCAGTTCGCGTGTCTGCTCGCGGTAGAGATAGAGCGCCAGTCCGACGAGGACCACTGCCAGCGTACCCAGCAGCAACAGCAGGCCAAAACCGGCAGCAGCGGCAGTCGGTTGACTGCCGGCATATTCGAGTGTCCAGCTCGAGAGCGGATAGCTCAACGGGTAGTGGTGGTAGGTTTCTCCCGGTTCCGGCACGTAACTGCCCCACTGGTAGATCTCCTGGCCGGCAGCGTCTCGCAGGCGAATACTGAAGTCCGCTGTCTCGTCTTCCGGCAACAGCCCGATCAGATCCGACTTGAGACGTGCGGGTTCCAGCGCCAGGCCGATGGTTTCACCAGCCGGGGAGCGCCACCAGAACAGGAGGCGGGTTCCTGCACCCCAGTGCCACATGTACCAGCCGGCAGCGGATTGCATCCCGTCCGATTCGCGCGCACTCTTGCGAAAGACACTCGAGAGCGACGGTGAGGGAGCGGCAGAGATGCCGGCTTCGCTTTCGGTACGCCTGGCCTGCAGCAGGGAAGGATCCCGCCAGATGGCTTCCAGGCGTTCCACGAAATCCTGTTCGTCGCTGGAGAGGGGATCCCGGGGGAAGAGGCGCCTGTTATCCGGACCCAGCAGGAAGAGTTGCCTGACACGGATTTCATCCGCGAGCCTCGTCTGCAGTCCCCGCGCGTCAAGCGGCCATGTCGGGAGGCGCTGTCGCCAGTCATCGGCAAGGGAGGAGAGGTAATCCTGTATCGTCTGGTCGACCTGTTGCAAGCGCGCCTCGACGAGCTGGTCGTATCGCGCCTGCTGTATCTCGCTGTCGCTGGTCAGCAGGCGGTAGGCCTGCCAGCCGAGCAGAGCCAGTGGCAGCACGACCATTGCGACGAGCAGGAGCAGGTTGGCATGACGTTTCTTCATGCGCTGAGGTTACCCGTATTCCGTTGTCGCATAAACAGGCGAGAAAAACGGGGCGGAGTCTGTTCGACTCCGTCCCGACCGGTTCCGGGAATAGCGTGATCAGTAATTCTGCTGTGTATCCTGGCGATACTGCTTTGCCCTGATCGACTTGCGTGTTTTATCCCACTCCTCGTCCAGCGTGATAGCCTCGGCTTCCGACTCGACTTCGGCGCTGAAGGCCTCGAGCTGTTCCTTCTCCTCGCCACCGAGCATCGCTCCCTGGGCGCGCACGAAATCTGCGCTCGAATTGAGCAGGCTTTGCGCTTCCTCGCGCTTTCCCTCGTCACGCAGTTGCAGGGCTTGCTTGCTCATCTCGTTGGCGACCTGCTTTGTCGCTGTCGTGACAACTTCACGGTTGCGTGACCTCGCAATCTCTTCGTCAGAGGCTGAATAGCTGACGGTGACCTTGTCAGTGACATCTTCCTGTCGGCTATTCGCCATGTTCCGGTAGCTGACCGTGACATTCGCCAGGTCGCGTGTTTCGTTGGCCATGCCTTCCGGCACTTCGACCTCGAGCAGGATGTATTTCTCCTGGTCACTGTAAAGCTGGTTCATGCGTGTCGTCACCTCGCGACCCAGAATCTGCCCGTGTCTGCCGAGGATGCGCAAAGGCCGGATGCCGTCCCTGAGCTCGATGCGAATGAGAAGATCCTGGGCGACAACCGAGAGGACATCGCCGAACTCGTAATTGAATATCTTCACTAGGTCCTCGGGATCATCGACGAAGGCGTGGTTGCCGTCACTGTAACCCGCGAGATTTGCCATCAGGTCTTCGTTATAGCCTGCGCCAAGTCCGATGGTGGTGACACTGATGCCTTCCTTGCCGAGGGACATGCCCAGCTCGCCAAGTTCCGTGGCCGTGCTCGGGCCGACATTGGCCTGTCCGTCCGAGAGCAGGATGATGCGATTGACACGTTCCTTGTCGATGAACTTGCGGACTTCCCTGGCTCCCTTGCTGACGCCTGCAAACAGTGCCGTCTGTCCATCTGCCTTCATTGCCCTGATGGCGCGCCGGATTTCACGCTTGTCTGCAACGCGGGTCGCAGGCACCAGCACCTTGACGTGCGAGTCATAGCTGATAACCGAGAGAATGTCGTCCTCATCGAGCAAGTCGACGGCCAGCAGAGCTGCCTCTTTCGCCTCCTCGAGTTTTTCGCCTGTCATGGAGCCGGACTCGTCCAGAACGAGGGCAATGTTGGCCGGCGTTCTCTCTTCGGGGCCGCTGAGTTCGAAACCCGTGAGTGATATCTTCAGAAAGGTCGTGTGTTCGCGCCCGGCTTCGACGACGGGGGTGCCGAGTTCCGCGCGCAGCTCAATCTGTCTTCCCTGTGCCGGCAAGGCGAACAGGCTCGTCAGAAAGAGCAGAAAGAGTGTTGTGAATGCGTTTTTTTTCATCGTGTTGCCTCGTCTGCATTGTGAGTTGCTATCAATCCCTGATCAAGAGAGTTAAGGCTTTTTCAGGGTGCATTCTGATTGTCGGCCAGGGATTGGCCATGAAGGTCAGATCGAGGTAAAGAGATTGTAAAAAGGGTGTAAAAGAACAGGGTCCGTTATCTGGCCGGGCTTGCCCGCTGTTTACTTCTTCTGTTTTTTGCGCAGCTTGGGCAGGAATCTCACGACTTTCACCATGTTGTCCTCTGTCTGCAGGATTTCCACGGGATAACCGCCCAGCAACATACTGGTGTTGGGTTCGGGAATCGATTCCATGTGTTCGAGGATGAGTCCGTTGAGCGTTTTCGGTCCATCAGTTGGCAGTGTCCAGCCGGTCAGCTTGACGAGTTCTCGCAGGTTGACGCTGCCCTTGACGAGAACGCTGCCGTCCGCCTGCTCGTTGACATCGCTGATGGATGCTGTCGGCGTCGTGGTGAACTCGCCGACAATCTGCTCGATGATATTGCCGAAAGTGACGAGTCCCTGCAGATCGCCGTATTCGTCAACCACCAGTCCGATGCGGCGCCGGTCACGCTGGAAATTGTTGATGAGCTTGCTCAGCGAGGTGCCTTCGGGAATGTAGTAGGGCGGCTTGGCCAGTTCGATGATGCCTTCCTTGGTGATCTCGTGCCGCATCGCCATGCGCAGCAAGCGCCGTGTGTGGATTTGCCCGACGATATTGTCGAGGCTGCCATCGAAGACCAGAAGTCGTGTGAAATGCGTATTCTCGAGGTAGTCCTCGATATCGTCGAGGGGGTCCTGCAGATCGATGCCCGAGACCTCGTTACGCGGAATCATGATGTCCTCGACCGTCGTCTTCTCGAGATCGAGCAGGCCGATCAGCATCTGGCGATGACGCTTCGGAATGAGTGCGGTCGCCTCGTTGACGACCGTACGCAGTTCGTCCTGGCTCAGGGACTGCTCGCCATCCCCGCCGCTTTTCACGCCGAGCATGCCCAGATGGAAAGCGGTGACACGGTTGACGAGCCAGACAACAGGAAAGAGCAGTTTCAGCAGCAGGGTATAAACAGCCGCTGCCGGGTAAGCGATGCGTTCCGGATGCAATGCCGCGAAGGTCTTCGGGATAACCTCCGCATAGATCAGGACGACAAACGTCAGGATGCCCGTGGCCGCGGCGATCGCTGCCTCCCCGCCGAGCCGCAGCGCGATCACGGTCGCGATGGCAGAAGCCAGGATATTGACGAAGTTATTGCCCAGCAGGATCAGGCCGATGAGGCGTTCCGGCGTCTGCAACAATTTCAGGGCCCTGCGGGCACCCCGGTGCCCCTCCTTGGCAAGGTGCTTCAACCGGTAGCGGTTGAGCATCATGAGTGCTGTTTCTGAACTCGAGAAAAACGCCGAGCACATCAGCAGGAAAAGCAGCAGTGTGAAGAGGATGCCTAACGGTATGTCGGACAAGGACGGAGGCCTGTATAGCTGTCAGAGATTCATGACAGCCGTTTTTGCGGGCGGTGTCAACCGTGGATCCAGTGATTCATGCGCTTTTTCCTGTTCTGCCGGTTCCCGGGCTGGGTTAAGATTGGGCCTGATTTATTGCTGATGATTCCGGAAAAATGATGAATGAAGCCGCCGCTGCGCTGCAGTCCGCCATGATCGAGGATGAGCCCTACTACGAGCCGGTTGGCCAGGAGATCGAGGTTTTCGAATCCGCCTACCGAAACGGTCTGCCAGTATTGCTCAAGGGACCGACGGGCTGTGGCAAGACACGTTTCATGGAACACATGGCCTGGCGCCTCGGAAGGCCACTGATCACCGTCTCCTGTCACGATGACCTCACAGCCTCCGACCTCGTGGGACGCTATCTCGTCAAGGGCGGCGAGACGACCTGGATCGACGGGCCGCTTGCCCGGTCTGTCCGGCATGGCGCCATCTGCTACCTCGACGAGGTTGTCGAGGCCCGCAAGGACACTACCGTGGTTATCCATCCCCTTGCGGATGATCGCCGTGAGCTGCCCATCGAGAAGCTTGGCGAGGTTTTGCGCGCGACACCGGAATTCTGTCTGGCGATGTCCTATAACCCCGGCTACCAGAGCGTTCTCAAGGATCTGAAACAGTCGACCCGCCAGCGTTTTGTTGCCCTCGAGTTTGACTACCCTGTTGCAGAGCTGGAGCAGACGATCGTCGAGAAGGAGACGGGTATCGACAGTTCCAGTGCGGCCCAGCTCGTCAAGTTTGCCCACATGACACGCAACCTCAAGGGGCAGGGCCTCGACGAGGGAGCCTCGACACGCCTGCTCGTACATGCTGCGAAGCTCATGCGCGATGGCGTCGATCCCGTGACCGCCTGTGAAACCTCCATCTCCCAGGCGCTGACAGATGACGAGGATATGCTCGCGGCAATCAACGAGCTCAGTTCAACACTTTTCTGAGGTATCTCTGCGCTTGCTGTGAGCCTGCTGCCGATACCGGTCATACCTGACCTGAATCATTTGCATGTCCCTGCAAAGGGATCAATATTGAATAAAAGAGAGACACCACGAGAGGAGATGGCCATGGGATCTGACAATGTGAAAGAGCGCCTGCAGCACGCATTCCAGAGTTTCCTTGAGAATGTCGAGGAGTTCTACGACAAGGAGAAAGAGGATATCGGCGAGGCCGTGGCCCACGCGCGTGAACGCCTTAACGAGATCGAGGACCTGACGGCCGAGGAGGCCGAGGAAGTCAGCAGGCACTTCGTCGAGCACATGTCCGATATCGGCGACCAGATGGCTGAGCTCCGCGAGGGCGTCCGGGACGCCATCCAGCTCGATACCAACTATATTACCAGCGGTATCCTCGAGCGCCTGATCAAGGTTGCCGACAAGACAACGGTCGGGCTCATGGAGCTCAACGAGGAGATGGCCCGTCGTATCATTGAAAACGAGGGTGCATCACAGGACGAAGACTCTCCGGCGGAGAAGTGACATGTTTACGGAAATCCCTGTCAATGCCTCACATCTCTACGCCTTTACAGCAAGCGGCAAGCTGACCGAAGCCGATTATCAGAAGTTCCTGCCACGTCTCGAAGAGATTCTCGACAAGCAAAAACCTGTCTCCCTTCTGATTCGCCTCGAGGACTTCAGCGGCTGGGAAGCGAAGGCCGCGTGGGAGGATATGAAGTTCGGCATGCAGCACCAGGGTGATTTCGAGCGCATTGCGATCGTCGGAGAGGGCGCTCTCGAACGCTGGATGACAGCCATCGGCAAGGCGTTCGTCGATGCCGAACTGCAGTACTTCGACAGCAAGCAGCTCCAGGATGCCTGGGAATGGCTGTTGCAGAGCACCAACAGGGCGGAGCGTGACGAGTACACCGGTTACCGCAATATTCTCGTGCCTGTCGATTTTTCGGCGCACACGGAACGTGTCGTCCGGCGTGCTCTCGAAGCTGCCGGCAAGCGACATGCCAATGTCACCCTGCTGCACGTGGTCGACGATATCCTCATGCCGGGGGAGTTCTACGACATCGCCCTCGATCTCGAGCTCGAGAAGAAGCAGCACGAAGTGGCGCTCTCCAGAATGAAGAAACTGCAGGAGAGCTTCGACTATGACAGGCTTGCCACGGAAATACTCAGCGGCAATCCCGGGGCGACTATCATCAACTACGCGGATGAGCATGACATCGACATCGTCGTGATCGGTTCCCACGGCCGCCGCGGTATCGAACGCCTGCTCGGCTCGGTCGTAAACCGTGTCATGCAGCATGCGATCAGCGATATCCTGATGGTGCGACTCTAGCCTTCTCGATGGCGGCGCGACGGAGCCGGACTGCATATGCTGGTTCTTCCTTCTCTGCTTGCCAATTGTGTCTAATCGATACAGTCGCTTGGGCACACTCATACACATGGTATCCAGAGTCGTTCACGCAGTGGTTACGCTACATACCCATTCAGCCGGAGCATCCTGAAGATCTCTGGTTATGCAAGCAAGTAGTGGGGTGTGAAGAAAATTGAAATACGATCTGCAGCAGCTTGAAACGATTAATGATCGCCTGGCAGCCATCATCGAACATATGCTGCTGCTTGAGCTGCGATACACCGACGAGATAAACGCTGTGCATCCAGCCTGTCGAAAGAGCGCAAAGAATCTTGTGCATTATCTTGGCTTGCGCAGTTTCGATATCGCCGATTTGCAGAAGCACCTTGTGGAACTTGGCCTGCCGTCTCTGGCAAACATAGAACCCCATGTGCTCTCGAGCTTGCTGTCGTTACGGACTCTTATCAACTGCCTGCTCGGCAAGCCAAAAAACGAACATCGCAAGGGTATCGTCACTTTCAAGCAGAGCAGGAAAATTCTGGACACCAATTCCCGGCAGCTATTCGGGTACAAGTCAAAAAAGCGTCGCACGCGCATCATGGTGACGCTGCCTGCTTCCGCTGCGGTCGACAGGGGCTTCGTGCGACGCCTCATGAAGTGTGGCATGAATACCGCCCGCATTAACTGTGCCCATGACATGCCCCGGGAGTGGGAGAAAATGGTGAACAACGTGCGCCATGCCAGCAGGAAGCTCGACAAACGCTGTCGCATCATGATGGACCTGGCTGGCCCGAAATTGCGCACCGGTCCCATGCGGCAAGGCCCAAAAATTATTCATATTCGGCCTGAACGTGATTTGACCGGAAATATTCTCGGTCCCGTAAAGGTCTGGATAGCCCCTGCAGGATCTGCGCCTCCAGATGCCCCCGACCTGATATTCATTCCAGTGACTGCCGACTGGTTCGCGCATATCAAGCGCGGCGACCTGATCCACTTTACAGATACGCGCGGCAAGTCCCGCAGGATTCTTGTCGGCGGTCGCAAGGGGCAGGGGCGCTGGGGATATTGTGGTGCCCCGGCATGGCTTGAGACAGGTACCTGTTTGCGATTGCTCCGTCCGGATGGACGCGAGAAGCAAGCCGACAATGTCGGTGAGCTGTTGCCTCGGGAGCAGTTCATCACTATGCATACTGGAGACAGTCTGATTCTTCATGCAGATGGGCGGCCGGGTGAAGCCGCAAAGCTCGACCAGAATGGCCAGGTGCTCAAGCCTGCGCATATTGCATGTACCTTGCCAGAAATCTTTCGTTCAGTACGGCCTGGAGAGCCCATCATGTTCAACGATGGCAAGATCGAGGGGGTTGTCAGATCCAGCACCATGGATGAGCTGCAGGTCGAAATTACAAATGCCAGGGAGGCCGGTAGTAAGCTCCGTGCTGACAAGGGCGTCAACCTGCCGCAGAGTGATCTCTCCAATGAGGCAATCACCCGGAAAGATCGCAGGGATCTCGACTTTGTCTGCGAACGTGCAGATGCAGTCAATATTTCCTTCCTGAACAATGAACAGGATGTTCATTGTCTGCTGCAGGAACTCGAAAAGCGCAAGGCAAGTATCGGCATCATTTTGAAGATTGAGACACGCGAGGGTTTTCATAATCTGCCGCGCATACTGCTGGCCGCCATGCAGCGTTATCCTGTTGGCGTCATGGTCGCGCGAGGTGATCTTGCGATCGAGACAGGCTGGAAGAATTTCGCTTACATCCAGGAGGAAATCGTACGAATCTGCGAGGCGGCACATCTTCCCGATGTCTGGGCGACACAGGTACTCGAATCTGCGGCAAAAAAGGGTACACCAACGCGCGCGGAAATTACGGACGCTGCGGTTTCCCAGCGCGCGGAGTGTGTCATGCTCAACAAGGGGATCTATATTGAGAAGGCTGTTCGATTGCTTGACAAGATCCTGCGGCGCATGCAGTTTTTCAAAGATAGACAGGAGGTTATTTTGCCCTCACTTGGCGAAGCTGAAGAACTGCGCTTGTCACATGAGAAGTTCGATATTGGCAATTGATTTCGTGCTTTGCGGTTATCTGAATATTCCAACACCCTGTCTCAATGTGATTCCGATGATGGCTTGGTACAATTCACATCCCTGTCAGCGCTAGCCCACACGATCCATGAGCGAAATCCTCTTCCTGAATATCAACGGTCCGGATCATCCCGGCATCACCGCCTCGTTTACGCAGGCGCTCGCACGCCATTCCGTCAACATTCTCGATATCGACCAGGCCGTCACGCATGACTTCCTCAGTCTGGGCATGTCTCTCGAGATACCGGACGGCGAGAGTGCCTCTCCGATCCTCGAGGAGCTGGAGACACTGGCCGAAGAGCAGGGCGTCAGGATCTGGTCGATCCCGATCCACCTCGATGACTACGAGCAGTGGGTTGCGCAACAGGGGCAGCCGCGTTATATCGTGACGCTGCTGGGGCGCAAGCTCAGTGCCGCCAACATCGCCCATGTCGCCGAGGTCGCGGCACGCTA
>JARFQQ010000137.1 GCA_029287695.1 Gammaproteobacteria bacterium
ACCTTGTAGACGACACCATCGATTTCGTAAGGCAGGGTGTCGCGGCGCGCAAGAATATTGGCGTAGTACTCGAGGCACTGGTCGATGCCTTCAAGGTACTTGAGCTCGGGTGAAACCGGAATACCAAGCTTCCTGAGCGCCAGCATGGCCTCTGCGTGTCCGCCGGCGATCGCCTCGGCCACCTGGCCGAGACCGTAGGCGTAGAAAGCAAGGGGACGTTTCGCGGTCAGCCGGGGATCAAGCTGACGCAGGCTGCCTGCTGCAGCATTGCGCGGGTTGGCGAATCCCTTCTCCCCTGCCTTGCGTGCCCGTTCGTTGAGTTTTTCGAAGCCCGCCTTCGGCATAAAAACCTCACCACGCACCTCGAGCACGGCCGGATAATCATGTCCAAGCAACCTCAGCGGTATGGATTCGATGGTACGCACGTTGCTGGTCACATCCTCGCCGCGCTCGCCATCGCCACGTGTCGCCCCCTGGACGAGCTTGCCGTTTTCATAACGCAGGCTGATGGCGAGGCCGTCCAGCTTCGGTTCGGCCGTGTAGGCAATCGGCTTGTCAGTGCCGAGTCGTTCGCGCACACGCCGGTTGAAATCCGCCAGTTCCAGGTCGCTGAAAACATTGTCGAGGGACAGCATGCGTTCACTGTGGCGCACCTCCTGAAAGCCGGGCAGTGGCTTGTCGCCGACGCGGCGTGTTGGCGAATCTTCGGTTATGAAGTCGGGATACTGCTCCTCGAGTTGCCGAAGTTCATGGAAAAGGCGGTCGTATTCAGCATCCGGAACGAGCGGTGCATCGAGTACGTAGTAGCGGTAATTGTGCAGACGCAGCTGCTCGCGCAGTTCCTCGACCCTGCGCTCTGCCTCACCGGGCTGGCTCATCCCGACTGGGCCGCATAGCCATTCGCCAGCTTTTGCATGTCAGTGAAGGTCTCTTCCGACAGCGGCTGGTGCTGGCTGTCTAGCAGCTTGCCGTCGAGCTGTGCAGCGAGCTGCTGGGCCGTTTCGTACATATCCGCGAGAATATCGGGACCGGACCTCACAGACGGCAGGCGGCCGAAAAGGGTCAGGCCGGATGTCGTAAAACGCGACATGTCCTGGATCGGGAAGGTGCCGGGCTCGACCATGCTGGCAATCGTGAAGAGGATATTTTCCTGGTTGTCGTCGTAGCGATAGAAGACATCGAGAGGGCCCGGTACCAGGTTGAGTACACGCATGGCACTCATGATGGCATCGCCACTGAAGAATTTCTTGTTGGAGGCGACGCTGATGATGAGGATGGTGTCGTTGCGCTGCTGGCTGTGAATCTCCGCTTCCGGCTCAAGGTCATCCTCGGCAAAGAGTACCGGTTCGGACTGCGTTTCCGTGCGATCCTCGAAATGCGGCGTTGCAGCCTGGATATAGGGAATGCTCTTCTCACGGCTGGTGACGAGTTCGTCGAGTTCGTTGATCTGGTCGGTCAACGAGTCCGGGTCGTCGTATGCCTCGCTTTTCCCACGCTTCCTGGCATGCGCCACGCGGGACCGCCTGTGACGTTCCCACAGGTAGACGGCTGCGATGAACAGCAGTCCGAGAACCAGTATCAGGAGCCGTAATTCACCGGAAGTCATCTTGATCCTCTAAGCGTCTGCTACATGGCAGCCATCTGGGCCGCCTCCTCCACGTCGACAGATACCAGGCGCGAGACGCCCGGTTCATGCATGGTAACACCCTGCAGCTGATTCGCCAGTTCCATGGTGATCTTGTTATGGGTGATGAAAATAAACTGTACGCTTTCCGACATCTGCTTCACCATGTCGCAAAATCGGCCGACATTGGCATCATCAAGCGGCGCATCTACCTCGTCAAGCATGCAGAAAGGCGCAGGGTTGAGGCGGAAGATAGCGAATACCAGCGCAACTGCGGTGAGTGCCTTCTCGCCACCGGACAAAAGCTGAATGCTCGAGTTGCGTTTCCCCGGTGGCTGCGCCATGACACTGACACCCGTGTCCAGCAGGTCTTCCCCGGTCAATTCGAGAACAGCCTGCCCGCCTCCGAACAGAATCGGGAACAGCTCCTTGAAGCCGCTGTTGACCATTTCAAAGGTGTCCTTGAAGCGCGTACGTGTCTCGCGATCGATTTTCCGGATTGCATCCTCCAGCGTCTCGAGCGCACTGACAACGTCATCATGCTGCTTCTGCAGGTACTCCAGACGCTCGGACTGCTCCTTGAATTCATCGATCGCAGCGAGGTTGATCGGACCAAGCCGCTGGATACGCGCACCAAGCGTCTCGACTTTCTGCTGCCACTCATCGAGATTTGCCTCCGGCGGCAGTTTTTCCTCGAGTTCCCGGCGGTCATAGGAGGCTTCGCGCATCTGCTCCTCGAGCGTGCGAGCACGCACCACGAGTTCCTGGCGATGCATCCGTAACTTCTCGAGCCTGGAACGCTCTTCCTGCACTTTCTGCTCGACCTGGTGGCGTTGCTGCTCCGTCGTGCGCAGTTCGCTGTCAATGGACTCAAGGGTTTTGCGAGCTCCGGCAAGCTCGTTCTCGATCACCAGCCGCGACTGCAACTGGTTCTCCAGTGTCTCCTGCTGTTGCGTGAGTGGCAGATTGCTGCCCTCGAGCTGTTCCCTGAGCGCTGCCCGGCGGGCAGTCATCTGTTCAAGCTGCGCCTTCATGCGCGACTGACCCTGGCTCAGTGCT
>JARFQQ010000153.1 GCA_029287695.1 Gammaproteobacteria bacterium
GACTGGCCCTTTGCCATTCCTCTCGTGAAAGAAAACAACCAGTGGCGCTTCGACATGGATGCCGGGCTGGATGAACTCTATGCACGGCGAATCGGACGCAACGAGCTTCATGCCATTGCCGTGCTGCAGGAGATCGTTGACGCCCAACGTGAATATTACGCAGTCGACAGGGATGGTGACGATATCAATGAATACACGCTCAGACTGGCCAGTAATGAAGGAAAGAAGGATGGCCTCTTCTGGCCAGTGGAAGACGGGGAGGAACCAAGCCCGATGGGGCCTCTGGTTTCGGAGGCTGTGGCACAAGGGTATGAGAAGAGCAGCGACGGAGAGCCGGTCCCCTACCATGGCTACTATTTCAGGGTTCTCGAAGAGCAGGGCCCGCATGCATCCGGCGGTGCCATGAAATATGTCAAGAATGGTAACGCCTTACAGGGCTTTGCGCTTCTTGCTTATCCGGCCGAGTATGGAAATTCAGGAATCATGAGCTTCATGGTCAACCAGGACGGTATCCTGTTTGAAAAGAACCTCGGTGACGAGACTGCTGCAACTGCGGAGTCCCTGTCGTCCTTCGATCCGGATGCCAGCTGGGAACCGGTTACGGATTGATAACGCCGGAAATTGTTTCGCCGCTGCGGGACGCGGCGGCGGCCGTCACGCCAGCACCCGGTGCCCGGGGGATGTCGTTTCATTTCATTGCAGTTCCCCCTTATCATTCTCGATACCCTCTATCGGCACCGGATCAATCAGCAGTTTCCTCGTGATTCTTTTGTTCCTGGTTACCTTTCTACTCTGCATGTTCCATGCGCCGGGTGCCGTGGCCGGGTCGATCGCGGTCAATCCTCATGGCGCGGGAATATCTCGCGCTGAGCTTGAGGGTTACAGAACCTCGGGATATCAGTCTCTATACACTTCATCCGGAGGAACGGGTACGGGAATCGTCGTCGATGATCGTTCGCATATTCTCACGAGTTATCACGTCGTAAAAAAGTGTGACAGTCTGATGTTGCGTCACAAGAACCTGGTTTTACGGGCGCGTCTCATTCGATTCGACGAGAATCCGGATCTCGCGATTCTTGTACCTGAAAGGCCCTTTCCCGCACTGCCTGCGATGTTTCGGGAGAGTCCGCCTGCAGCAGGGGAGCGCGTTGTTATCGCGGGTTTTCCGAAGGAAGTTGTCGATCAGGGTCTGCTGAAAGCAGTCTCGGCAGAGATTGTCAGTGTCAAAGTGGAGACACTGCATCCCGGGATGATGCGCCTCTCCGCAGGCCTCAATCAGGGAGCAAGTGGTGGTCCGGTGCTTGATCGGTCAGGACGTGTCATTGGTCTCGTTGCCGGGATGCTCGTCGACAGCTCGAACGGCAAGCCCGTCGATGCCCCCGGGCTTGCGATGCGAGCTGAAATCGTTCAGAAATTTCTGAAGCGAGCGGGAATTGATGTCAGAAAGGTCAAGAAGAGACCCGCGACAGTATCTGCTATCGCGAAACAGGCGGCGAACCAGATCGTCAAGATAGAATGTTCAGGCCGCTGATCATCCAGTAGCAGCCAATGTCCCGGTCCACCCCGAAGATCCCTGAATTGTTCCGGACGATCCGGGTGCTGTCTTCCTGTGAGGAGATAACAATCCGGCGAAAAACCGGCATACCCCCGGAGGATGAGACCTTGATCCCGGCTTACTTCCCGGGTCCCTTGATTGTCTTGTGAGTGACAGTCCACTGAAAACCGGCATGCCCCTTGGAGGATGACACCTCATCCCGGGTCACTTCATAGGTCCCTGAATTGCACTGGACGCTCCAGGTATTCGCTGCAGATTCACTGACGCTGATGACATGGTTGCAGGGAAAGTCCGCGCTACGGACGGCCGCAGCCAGTGTCCCGTGATCCATTTCCTCGGCAAACGCACCAGGTGCGACAAGCAATGTGGACAATGCCGTTATGGTGACAAGCTTTCGTAATCTGTAGTGCATTGAAATTTCTCCTTCTTTCAGTGAAATTGCAGAAGTTGCAGGTTTATCAACCCTGCCCCCTGCAATATAAACATAGCAGTTACCGGACAATCAGGACAGGTGGCAAGCGCCCCCCCTTGGCAGGTGTATGCCAATTTTGTCTGGTCTGTCACTACCAAGCGAGGATGACAGAGGCATCCTTGTGCTATAAATTGTGGATGTTCTCCAAGCCCTTACGCACATTCATGACCAGGGAAAGATCCATGCACAGCCAAATTGCATCTGCCTTCCTTGCTATTTCTCTTGCCACTCCCGGCTCCATCGCTCTTGCCGCCGATGCGGCTGATCGAATCTGGCATGGTGGTCCCGTCATCACCATGAATGATGCGGCCATGCGAGCCGAGGCCGTCGCTGAAAAAGACGGGAAGATTCTCGCGGTGGGTACGAAGGATGAGATCATGGCTCACAAGGGCGATAACACGCAGGTTATCGATCTGGCGGGTCGTGCGATGATCCCGGGGTTCGTCGACAGCCATGGCCATGTCTTTGGCGGCGGCTTGCAGGCGATGTCAGCCAATCTTCTCGCCCCGCCCGATGGTGTCGTCACGGATATTCCATCGATGCAGAAAATGATCAGTGAATGGGTAGCCTCGAATCGCGAGATCGTCGAGCAGGTGAATCTGATCATCGGATTTGGCTACGATAATGCAACCCTTGCCGAGCATCGTCATCCGACACGTGATGAACTCGACAAGATCTCGACAGATATGCCGGTCTATGTGATTCACCAGTCAGGCCATTTCGGTGTAGCGAATTCGAAGGCACTGGAGATCGCGGGCATCACCAGGGAGACACCGGATCCGGCCGGAGGCATCATCAGACGGGGACCGGATGGAGAGCCGAATGGTGTGCTGGAGGAGACAGCGCACTTTCCTGTGGTGATGAAACTCATGACGCGGGTTGGGGTTGATGGTGCGAAGGCGATGGCGCGTGCCGGTGCAAAGCTCTGGGCAAGTTTCGGTTACACCACCGCGCAGGAGGGCAGGTCGACCCCGGGGTCCGTGAAAATCATGCGGGCTGTTGCCGCCGAGGGTGGTTTTCCGATTGACGTGGCGACTTACCCGGATGTGCTCATCGACCGGGATTTCATCGCCGCGAACATCTCCGGAACCTATGAAAACCGCCTGCGTGTCGCGGGTGCAAAACTCACGATCGATGGCTCGCCCCAGGGCTTTACCGCCTGGCGCGACCGCCCCTACTACAAGCCGGTCGGTGACTATCCTCCGGGTTATGCCGGTTACGCTGCGGCGACTTCCGAGGAGGTCGTTGATGCTGTCGACTGGAGCTACGCCAACGGCATCCAGCTGCTGACCCACGCTAACGGTGAGGCGGCATCGGATCTGCTGATCGCGGCGATCGATGCAGCGCAGAAGAAACACGGAAAAGATGATCATCGCCCGGTACTGATTCACGGCCAGTTTCAACGCGAGGACCAGGTAGCCTCTTTTGATCGTCTCGATGTCTTCCCGTCGCTCTTTCCGATGCACACTTTCTACTGGGGAGACTGGCATCGCGACCATACGGCAGGGCCCGTACTGGCAGACAATATCTCGCCGACTGGCTGGCTGATGGCCCGGGGCATGCAGTTTGGAACCCACCATGATGCGCCGGTTGCTTTCCCTGACTCCATGCGCGTACTGGACGCTACTGTCACGCGACGCAGCAGGTCAGGAGACATCCTCGGGCCGCATCACCGCGTCGATGTGATCACGGCGCTCAAGGCAATGACGATCTGGCCGGCATGGCAGCATTTCGAGGAGGATCGAAAAGGCTCGATCGAGCCGGGCAAGCTCGCCGACCTTGTTA
>JARFQQ010000157.1 GCA_029287695.1 Gammaproteobacteria bacterium
ACCCTGGTACTAGAAACGGTAACCGTAGTTGAGCATGACGAGATCGAGACCATCATTCGGTTCCTCGAAGCCGGCATTCGAATAATGGATATAGCGCAAGGTCCAGTCGTGCGCACCAATGCGGAAGCCGGCACCGAGGCGATCCTCGAACTGGAAGTGGGATCCGCACTCGCTCTGCCCGATGTTCTTTTCGGAAACCCATGACAGGCCGATGCCGAATTCGACGAATGGCTCGAGACGGGTGGATGTCTTGAAGTTGTAGGTGAGGACCGGTGAGAGGGAGATGGCCGTGGCAGGCCTCTCGCTGTCGGCGAAACGGCTCAGCGCCAGTTCGTAGTTGGCAGAAAGATAGCCGGTGCCGGAATCGAACCAGCGAGAGTCGGTATCGCCACGCAAGCCGATCCGGAACGGGGTATCGAAATCATCCGACCAGCCTGCAGAGAGCGTCACGGCATCGAACAGGCTGGCATGGGAAGCTGCAGGGAACAGCAGCGCGGCTGTCCGCGCGATCAATTTTTTCTTCATCTGGTGCGCCATAGTCATTCGAACACGCGTCACGTTAGACAAGTTGCACGGCCATTTCAAGCAGTCATGCCGGCTCTCGCGGAGAGTACCTGTCGGGAATGGCCTTCGCAGTTCAGTCGTAATCCCTGTCTTTCCAGGAACGGATTGCCGTGAAGGTCTCCACACCCTCCGCAAGCGGCCTGCCCGCATGGCGTTCGGCAGCCTCGATGACCTGCGGGACATGGCTGCGCAGGAAAGGATTGGTCTCGAGTTCATCAGCCAGCAGCGAGGGGACAGTCGGTTCCTTGCGACGGCGTGTCGCACTGTCGCGCTCGACGCGCTGACGGATTGCCCTGCTTTCAGGTTCGACCCATTCAGCGAAACCGAGGTTGGCAAGGGTGTATTCGTGGGCACAATAAAGCCGCGTCTGCGGAGGGAGTGCCGCGATCTTCGACAGCGAGGCATAAAGCTGCTCGTGCGTGCCACTGAAAACACGTCCGCAACCGGCTGCAAATAGCGTGTCGCCACAAAACAGCCTGTCGCCATCGAGATAGGCAACATGACCCTCGGTGTGACCGGGCACATCGAGGACTTCGAAGGTGGCGGCGATTTCGGGGATCTCGATGCGATCCCCTTCAGCGACGCGCCGTGTCAACGTGCGAATCGGCTCGTTTTGCGGTCCGTAAACCGGGATTCCCGGCCAGTCAGCAAGCAGTCCGCGGATACCGCCCGTATGGTCGCCATGCTTGTGCGTCACGAGAATCGCAGCCAGCTTCAGGTCCTTTTCCCGGAGATGGTCACGCACCGGATCATCATCGCCGGGATCCACAACCACTGCATAACCGCTATCCGCATCGCTCAGGCACCAGATGTAGTTATCCTCGAAAGCAGGAATCGGTGTCACCATCACTTGTAGAGCTCCTCCGGATCAATCACGGGCTCGGAGGCGATGGTCACCTTGTCGCCATCGACCTCGACGAAAAAGCAGCTCCTGCGCCCGGTGTGACAGGCAGGCCCTGTCTGGTCGACCTTGAGCAGGATGGTGTCACCATCACAGTCGAAGGCCATGGACCTGAGCAGTTGTACCTGTCCGGAAGACTCGCCCTTGCGCCAGAATTGCTGGCGCGAGCGAGACCAGTAGCAGACACGTCCTGTTTCGAGGCTTTCCTCGATGGCGGGACGGTTCATCCAGGCCAGCATGAGTACCTCGCCTGTGTCGTACTGCTGGGCGATCGCCGGCACCAGCCCGTCGTCGTTGTACCCGAGGCTGTCGAGGGTCCGCGCCAGCGTGTGACGGCTACCTGTGGCCGCCTTTTCAAGTGTTTTGAAGTCGCACATCTGTCATGCAATTGAAATAGTCGTAGAACATTATGACACCCTGCCTGCGGCAAGTTGGTAAAATCCGGACATGGCAGCGACACTCTACCGCATCTCCTTTCTGAACCAGGGCCAAGTCTACGAGCTCTACGCAGGCAGTGTCCAACACGGCAGCCTGCCCGGCTTCATCGAGATCAGCGACCTGAGGTTTGGTGAACATACAACAGTCGTCATCGATCCTTCGGAGGAAAAACTCAAGGCGGAATTCGACAGCGTCGACCGGCTGCATGTTCCCTTCCACTCGGTCATCAGGATCGACGAGGTGACACGGCATGGCAGTAGCAAGATACGTGAATTCGACGGCAACGCCATCGTGACACCCTTTCCCGCCGCATTCACCACGCAGGACAAGAAAAGCGACTGATGGAAACGCTCAAGAAGAGTATCGAGGTGCAGCGCGCCTCGCTGCGCAACATGCTTGTTGACCCCATGCACCGCATCGCCGGTGAGGTTCGCTCGGTGTGGGGGGAGAAGGAGAGGATCGACCAGGTGCTGGATTCCGGACTGGGGACCCTGCCTTACGTGAAATTCCTTTACGTCATGGACCCGTCAGGCATCCAGATCAGCAACAGTGCTACCCGCGGCGAGGGCATCCTTCCGGATGATTTCGGGCGCGACCGCTCGAAGCGCCCCTACATGCACCCCGCCCCGTCCGGGAGCGGCATGTCACTCTCCGAATCCTACATCAGCCTGCGGGCACAGCGCCCCTCGGTAACGGCCATTCAGCCGGTCAGGACAAGGGAGGATGGTGTGCTTGGTTTTCTCGGGGCCGATGTCGACCTGCGGGATCTGCCATTGACGAAAACGCTCTACGAGGAACCATCGACCTGGCAACAGATCAAGGGCGACCCGGCGATTCGAGGCCAGCTCTTCCAGCAGAAACGGGTCGAGAGCCTCATGGATCAGCATGTCGCAGAGATACTGCCGGTCATCGAGGAGCTCATGGTCGAGAGCGGCGTCTTCCACGGCAAGATCCACTTCTCCTCGAGCCGTGCCACCATCTGGCATATCGATGACCCCTTTCGGTACCGCATCCTGAGCTACGAGGCACTCATGGATCCGGACATCTGCCTGACCTACCCGCACCGCCCCTATCCGCGGGATGCCAGGGTCCAGGCAGAGCTCATCAGGCCGATCCTTGAGACTTTCCAGTACTTGCGCTTCGCTGACGAAACCATCTACCTGCGCGCGGGATCGGTCAATATATTCAACGGAATTGTCGGGTTGAATTTTTCCTGTGACGGCTCGCATTATATTCCCTACGAGCAATTCCTCGCGAAAGACTCCGAATTCTGGGGAAACATGATATGAACAGACGCGAAACCATTACACACAAACTGACCGAGGCCTTTCACCCCTTCCACCTCGATGTGGAGGACGAGAGTCACAACCACAATGTCCCCGAAGGTTCGGAGTCCCATTTCAAGGTGACGCTGGTTTGCAAGGGGTTTGAAGGAGAGGGCCTTGTCAATCGCCACCGTGCCGTCAACAAGGTGCTTGCAGAAGAACTCGCCAGCGGCGTCCATGCCCTTGCACTGCACACCATGACCCCGGATGAGTGGTTCGAGAAAAGCGGGCGCTCCCCCGACTCGCCTCCCTGTCTCGGCGGTGACGGCACTCTCGAGGAGAAAGCATGAGCAGCATACTCGAGCCCCTGCGCTGGCTTATCGGCCGGGGTGTCCTTGGCTACGAAAAACTGACCCGTCCCGAACCGGTGGAACGCCAGCCCGGGGAGCAGGCGATCATCGATGCCCGTACGGCAAGCCTGGCTCTCTACGAGTTCCGCTCCTGCCCCTTCTGCATGATGGTGCGCAAGGTGTTACATGGCAAAAACCTGAACATCGAGAAACGTGATGCGCGCCGTAACAGGGCGTGGGGTGAGGAGCTGAAGAGCGAAGGCGGTAAATGGCAGGTCCCCTGTCTGAAGATCACGCACTCCGATGGCAGAGTCACCTGGCTCTACGAGTCGAAGGACATCATCAATTACCTCAACGAGGAGTTTCCCGATTGAGGCTCACGGCAGCCCGGGCGCACTGAATCGTCAGTCCAGCTCCTGCGGCAACAATTGCCTTGCAAGAATCAACGCATCCTCGCGACCCGCCACGTCCGGGTAATAACCGTTGCGTGTACCGACCTGGTTGAAGCCACTGTCGAGATAGAGTGACTGGGCAACGCTGTTGGATTCACGGACCTCGAGAAACAGCACCCGGGCGCC
>JARFQQ010000216.1 GCA_029287695.1 Gammaproteobacteria bacterium
GGGATTGCGAGCAATTCCATGCCGGCCTGTTCGGGCGTGCAACCGGCCTTGTGGTTGTTGCAACGAACACAGGCTGTCACAACGTTGTTCCAGTGATCGGCACCGCCCTGGCTGATGGGCGTGACGTGATCGCGCGAGAGATCACTCCGGGGAAAGTGGTTGCCGCAATAGAGACAGAGATTGTTATCACGACGGAACAGCGCATGGTTGTTGAGCGGCGGTATGTAGCCCTTGCGCATCTTCTGGATTGCATGGCTGTTGCCGTGAGTCGCAATGATGGAATGCACCTGCACCACGCTCTGCTGCCGCGTGATGGCATTGATACCGCCGTGGATATGGAACAGGGGATTACCTGCCACGTAGGCGATCTGTGCCAGAAAGTGGAAGCGTACCGCTGACCGGTAATCGATCCACTCGAGCGGCATGCCTGCCGTGTCGGTCCTCAGAATCTGCTGGCCAAGTACTGTATTCACACCCTCTCCTGGTTCCGGATGAGATGTTTTCAGAGAAGCCCCGGCTCTTTTCTTGACGCGCTTCAGAGTCTCTCTGAAAAGCAGGTTGGCAACAGTATACAGGGAACAGGCGACAGCTCAAGCACGCTCAAGCCGGCGCTTCAAGAGGGTCGTCCGGAGCAGCATGAGCAGCAGGAAGATTGCGAGATAGAGTCCCGGCTCGCGGTAATCAGCCCTTGTGAGCCAGATGAAGTGAAGAATCCCAAGCAGTGCCGCTGCATAGACAAGGCGATGCAGGCTGGCCCAGCGCTTTCCGAGTCTGCGCACCATGCCTTTCGTGGAAGTGGCAGCGAGCGGCAGCAGAATCAGAAAGGCAGCGAATCCGATCGTTATGTAAGGTCGCTTGAGGATGTCAGCGGCAATCTCGGACCAGAGAAAGCTCTGGTCGATCCAGAGATAGATAGTGAAATGCAGGAGTGCATAGAAAAAGGCAAACAGCCCGAGCATGCGCCTGTAACGAATGAGCCATGCCCTGCCTGTAAGCAAACGAAGCGGCGTAACTGCGAGTGACAGCAGCAGAAAGCGCAAGGCCCAGTCGCCGGTGTCATGCGTCAGGGCCTCGACCGGGTTGGCGCCGAGATCATTATTGATCGCGCGCACTGTTAGCAGGCAAAGCGGCAGCAGACAGAGCAGAAAGATAACCGGCTTCGACCAGCGTATGCGCTGCTGCAGGGAAGACATTGGCCGGGTCAGAAATATTTACGAAGATCCATCCCGGCGTAAAGATCGGCAACCTCATCAGCGTAGCCATTAAAGGGCAGCGTTTTCTCCTTGCCGGCAAAGAGGCCTGCACCGATCACGCGGTGGTATTTCTGGCTCCAGCGCGGATGGTCGACATCCGGATTGACGTTGGAATAGAAGCCATACTCGCGCGGGTTCTGCTTGTTCCAGGCCGCCTCTGGTTCATCCCTGGTGAAGCTGATACGCACGATTGACTTGATGCTCTTGAAGCCGTATTTCCACGGAACAACGAGTCGCAATGGCGCACCGTTCTGATTCGGCAGCACCTCGCCATAGAGTCCGGTCGCTATCAGGGACAGTGGATGCGTCGCCTCATCGATACGCAGACCTTCGCGGTAAGGCCACGGAAGAACCGGCACGCGCTGCCCCGGCATCTGCTTCGGATCGAGCAGTGTCTCGAAAGCGACATATCTGGCGCTGGAAGTCGGCTTGAAGCGTTTCAGCAAATCCGCAAGAGGAACACCGACCCAGGGGACGACCATCGACCAGGCCTCCACACAGCGCAGACGGTAGATGCGCTCCTCCTGCGCAAATCCGGAAAGGATTTCCTCGATGCCGATCTCACCCGGCTCCTCGCATTCGCCATCGACGACAATCGTCCAGGGGCGGGTGTTCAGTTTTCCGGCATTGCGGTGAGGGTCCGACTTGTCGGTGCCGAACTCGTAGAAATTGTTATAAGTCGTGATGTGCTCGTATTCCGTGACGGACTCTTCAGGCCGGTAGCCGGTCTCGCGGATGTCGGGTATCGCTTCGAGTTTGCCCGGTCCACGCTGAATGGCGGCTTCGGCGATCCCCGCACGCGCAAGGCCCAGGCCGGCAAATGCACTGACGCCGGCCTTGAGAAACCGGCGTCGTTCCAGATAGGCGGAATGGCTGGTAATCTCAGACGGGCGGATATCTGACGCTTTCCTGATCTTGATGAGCATTGTTGTGCTGCCTCGGGCCTGGTTATTCCAATTAGACACGAGTCGGGGCCGGTTTATTACAAAACCGCATGAAATAACAGGTCAAAAGCCGCTCATCAGAGGCCGAGCACGTCCTGCATGTCGTAAAGACCTGCCGACTGACCTGCAAGCCAGTGCGCGGCCCGGGCAGCTCCCTTCGCAAAGGTCATGCGGCTGGATGCCTTGTGCACGATCTCGATGCGCTCGCCCTCTGTCGCAAACCAGACGCTATGCTCCCCAACCACATCACCGGCACGGATGGTTTCGAAGCCGATCGTTTCGGGGTCGCGCTCGCCCGTAATGCCCTCGCGGCCATACACAGCGACCTGCTTGAGATCACGCCCGAGTGATTCGGCGACCACCTCTCCCATGCGCAGCGCAGGGGCCGTAGGCGCATCAACCGTGTGCCTGTGATGCGCCTCGACGATTTCGATGTCGTAATCATTACCGATAACAGAGGCGGTCAGCGCCAGCAGCTTCAGACAGAGATTCACACCAACACTCATGTTGGGGGCAAAAACGATTCCGTTGGCCGAGGCGACTTCGGCAATGCGCGCCTTGCCGCCATCGTCGAATCCGGTGGTGCCGATCACAAGCTTCTTGCCATGCTTCGCGCAGACGTCGAGGTGGTAGAGAGTCGCTGCAGGGGCGGTAAAATCAATGACCACGTCGAAATCATCAACCACCTTCGCAAGATC
>JARFQQ010000225.1 GCA_029287695.1 Gammaproteobacteria bacterium
GGTGGCGCGCTCTTCGGACCCTTCTGGGGGACGCTCTATAACCTGGCGGGCGCAACCCTCGGGGCGGGACTCGCGTTCCTCATCGCCCGCTATCTCGCCGGAGAGACCATCCGGATGAAACTGCGCGGCCGTAGCGGGAAACTTCTTCAGGGCGTGGAAGAGGAAGGCTGGCGATTTGTCGCCTTCGTACGACTGGTGCCTCTCTTTCCTTTCAACCTGCTGAACTATGCGCTCGGGTTGACGCGTATCAGCTTCGCGCACTACCTGGTCGCTACCCTGCTCTTCATGCTGCCCGGTGCATTTGCCTATACCTGGCTCGGTTTCGCGGGCCGCGAGGCTGCAGCAGGCAGCGAGAACCTGATTCGTACGATACTGATCACAATTGCGGTGCTGGCCGCTGCAGCTTTTTTGCCACGGCTTGTAAAACGGTGGAGAAAAGAGTGAATATTCCTCTCCCGTGAAAGCTATGATCAATCACTGACTGAGACGGAGAACTGCAACGCATGCTCGACAGCCTGCCAAAACTGCTGCCCGGTGATTTTCCCGCCATCCGGCGTGCGGAAACTCTCACACTGCAGGTCAATCTTGGCTATCTCTGCAATCAGCAGTGCCTGCATTGCCACGTGGCCGCAGGCCCTAACAGAACGGAAATCATGGATGACGAAACTGTTGATCTCGTCATCGACGCCCTCGATTCGGGACGCTTCACCACGCTCGATCTCACCGGAGGCGCACCCGAGATGAATCCGGGGTTCCGTGATCTTGTCACGAGCGCCGCCCGCAGGGATATCCACGTAATCGATCGCTGCAATCTCTCGATCCTGAACGAGCCCGGCCAGGAAGATCTCACTGCTTTCCTGGCAAGCCATGGTGTCGAGATCTTCGCCTCCCTGCCCTGCTACCTCGAGGAGAACGTCGACCGCCAACGCGGCAACGGTGTCTTCGCCAGCAGCATCGAGGGCCTGCTGAAACTCAACGCGCTCGGATACGGCATCCCGGGTAGCGGGCTCTCCCTCAACCTCGTCTACAATCCGCAGGATGCAAGCCTGCCGCCGCCGCAGGCATCCCTCGAGGCCGACTACAGGCGTATGCTCGAGGAGAAGTACAGCATCCGTTTCAGCAACCTCCTGACACTCGCCAACCTCCCCGTTGGCCGCTTCGGCAGCAGCCTGCAATCACTTGGCAAATTCGACGACTATCTCGCTCTGCTCAAGAATGCCCACAGAAATGAGAATCTCGATGCAGTCATGTGCCGGACGCTTGTCAGCGTGGACTGGCAAGGTTATCTCTACGACTGCGACTTCAACCAGATGCTTGGCCTGCCCATGACAGATAGCGCGATCCGTCGCCCGCATCTGCGCGATCTGAATCAGCTCCGGATGGAGGGCAAGACGATCGCCGTGGCCGACCACTGCTTCGGCTGTACAGCAGGCCAGGGATCGAGTTGTGGTGGCGCGCTGGGAAGCGACAATGAACACTGAAGACGAATTTCGCATCTCTGTCATCATTCCAACACTGAACGAGGCAGGCTCCATCGCGGCGATCCTGACCGACCTGAAGCCCCTTCGCGAGGCCGGCCATGAAGTCATTGTCGTCGACGGGGGGAGCAACGATACAACGACCGGGCTTGCAAGCCGGTTCGCCGACCGGGTCATTCAATCATCTGCCGGGCGAGCCACCCAGATGAACAGGGGTGCTGCGGCCGCCTCGGGTGAGCTGCTCTGGTTTCTGCATGCCGATACAAGGGTTCCTGCGGAGGCGGCAAATATCCTGCAACAGGCCGCCGCAGAGGGCGACTGGGGACGTTTCGATGTAAGGCTCTCGGGAAAACACCCGCTGTTCCGTCTCGTCGAAGAGATGATGTGCCTGCGCTCAAGACTGACAGGCATTGCCACCGGCGATCAGGGTATCTTTGTCAGGCAGCAGCTCTTCAGGCGCACTGGCGGTTTTCCCGAGATCCCGCTCATGGAAGATATCGCGTTGTCGAAAATACTGCGGTCCATCCAGCGGCCCCTCTGCCTCCGGCAACGGCTGGAAACATCGAGCAGGCGCTGGGAAGAGCGCGGCATCGTACGGACCATTCTGCTGATGTGGCGCTTGCGCCTGGCCTATTTTTTCGGGGCCGATCCGGTCGAGCTGGCCCGCCGCTACGCATGACCACTGCAGCCCAAAACCACCTCGTCGTCTTTGCGCGTAACCCCGTGGCAGGAAAGGTCAAGACCCGGCTGATTCCGGCACTGGGTGCCGATGGCGCAACAGCACTCTACCGGGAGATGCTCGAAGCGACGCTCGTGATGACCTCGCAAGTTTCCGGCATCGAGGTTTCGCTCTGGTGTGACACACCGGGCGAATCCTGCAAGACCCTTGCCGAGTCCCACGGCCTCGGATACTTTCAACAGCAAGGAGCCGACCTGGGAGCGCGGATGCATCATGCGTTTTCACGGCAGCTTCGCTTCTCGAAGCGGGTCATCCTCATTGGCAGCGACTGCCCCGGCATGACTGCCGACTACCTTGACTCGGCTTTCGAGCTGTTGCGTACGCACGACGCCGTCATCGGACCCGCCATGGATGGCGGTTACGTGATGATCGGTCTCAAGCAGCCCGAGCCCGCTCTTTTCGAGCAAATAGCCTGGGGAAGCAGCAATGTGCTTGACCAGACCAAGGCAAGGTTACGGAAACTCGGACTGCATGCCATTGAGCTTGCGCCCTTGCACGATATCGATACCCCCGGTGATCTGGCGCACTACCCGCAGTATCATGCCTCCTATTCCAAGTACCGGCAGACAACACCATGATGCACTGGATCGACCGCCAGCCACTCTCTCTCTTCATCGTCTTTGCACTCTTGCTGGGACTCGCCCCCTTCTTCCCTGAACCCCATATCTGGGAAAAGCTCAAAATGCTGGTCTCTGGCGAACTCAGGCGCCCGATCGATATCTTCGATCTGCTGATGCATGGCCTGCCCTGGGCGCTGTTGCTGCTGAAGCTCTACCGGCAACTGGCACACAAGGCAGAAGTATGAATTCGGAAAACCGGCTGCTTTTCGTCTACAACGCCGACAGCGGCCTGTTCAACACCATGGCCGACATCGGTCACAAGATTTTTTCACCCGAGACCTATTCCTGCGCACTCTGTGCGTTGACGCATGGCTATTTCTCGGAACGCAGGGAATGGCGGGAATTCATCGAGAACCTCGAGTGCGATTGCCGTTTCCTGCACCGCGACGAATTCGTGCAGGCCTATCCTGATCTTGAGACGGATCTGCCGGCTGTCTTTCGTTTGGTGAACGATAATCCCGTGCTTTGTGCGACACCCGGGGCAATTCGCAAGTGCAAGAGCCTGGAGGCGTTAAAGCTGCTGATTGCCGAGCATTGCCAGTAGGGATGACCCTGCCCTTGCAGGCGGGGTCGTCCGGCGAGGCGATCCCTGATTTATGCAAATTCGGATACCGGGCGGGGAGAGGCGAGCCCTGCACCGGGACCGAATCGGCTCAGCCGGCGACTGCTTTCTGGATCAGCGGAATGAGCGGCTCAGGCAGCGTGATCTTGCCCGAAAGCGCGAAGTCGTGTGCATTATCCGACATCTTCTTCCAGGTTTTCCGGATGATATCGATCCACTTCTCCTCGCTGTACTCAGGATGCTTGCCGGCAAACTCGAGCATGTAGTGCTCGATGAAAACCAGGTCGGTCACGTCTTCCAGCAACTGCGTGTCCGGGTTCAGCTTGAGCTTGCGCTTGCCGACAGCTTCCTTGACACGCGCGATGAAATCCTCGTCATAGCCTGCCTCGGCAAGCAGCTTGCCTGCCGTTTCAGCATGGAACTTGTAGAGATCGGTGCGCCACTTCAGGTATCCCTGGCGATCCATTGGATAGGCATCACGCCGCGATTTCCACCGCTGGATATGCTGAGCACGGATCGCAAGCTTCTGTGCATCATCGGCATCGGGCTTGTAGCGCTCGAGCATATCGACCATGCGGTGCGAGTAGAGTAATTCCTTGGGCCACTCCTTCCCTTCAACAGTGACTTGATTGGGATCTTCGCTGTTGGCTG
>JARFQQ010000102.1 GCA_029287695.1 Gammaproteobacteria bacterium
CGTTAAATCCCTGCTTGAGTTGCTGCATGCCGGCGCTGTTGACGCTCCTGCTTTGCGCAAGGAACTGTTCGTCGTCAAGTGCGGCTTCTGCTGCGGCAAGCGCAATCAGGTTGGCGTTGAACGGATGGCGCACACGCTGGATCACAGAAGCCAGCGCCGGACTCGACACCCCGTAGCCGATTCGCAGGCCTGCCAGGCCGTAAATTTTCGAGAAGGTGCGCGTTACGATCATGTTCGGGTACCGCGAGAGCAACTGCAGCCCATTGGGAAAGCCATCGAGCGTCACATACTCGGTGTAGGCCTCATCGAGCACGACGACGACATCGGACGGCACCCTGTCGAGAAAGGCGACGAGGGTGTCGGCCTCGATCCAGGTGCCTGTCGGATTATTCGGGTTGGCGATAAAAACAACGCGTGTGCCGGCATCGATCTGCCCGAGCATTGCTTCGAGATCATGGCCGTATGGCATCCCCGGATGATCGGCAGGATATGGAGCAGCAACATGTGCATCTGCACCGCTGGCCTGCGTGTAAATGGGATACATTGCGAAGCTGTGCTCCGAGAAGACGGCGTTAACACCCGGCGACAGAAATGTACGCGCGACCATGTCAATGACGTCGCTCGAACCGGCGCCGAGCGTGATGCCCTGCGGGTCCAGGGAGAAGTGCTCAGCCAGCTTGTGACGCAGCCGATAGCCCGTGTCATCCGGATAGAGGTTGACCTCGCCCGCAACCTTTTGCGCTGCAGACCAGCCAAGCGGACTCGGACCAAGCGGATTCTCGTTGGAAGCGAGCTTGACCGTCTCTGTCAGCCCGAGCTCGCGCTCGAGTTCATCAATCGGCTTGCCGGGAATATAGGGATGTAGCCCGGCAATGCCGGGTGCAGTTCTCTTCAGCCACTCAGTCATAAAACGGCACTCGGGTAGGAGCCGAGTATCTTGCACATACCGGCTTCGGATTCCAGGTTTTTCAATGCGGCTGCAACTTGCGGATCATTCTTGTGCCCCACGATGTCGACGAAGAAGACATAGTCCCAGACTCCGCGTCGCGACGGTCGCGACTCGATCCGGGTCATGCTGATACCGTGCTCCGCCAGTGGCGCGAGCAACCGGTGCAAGCCGCCTGCCTCGTTCTTTGTTGACAGCAGCAGGCTGGTCTTGTCGTCGCCGCTGACGCCCGGCTGCTGCTTGCCGATGACAAGAAATCGGGTGGTATTGCCGGGCTCATCCTCGATATTCGCCGCATGCACACTCAGCTTGTGAAGAGCGGCCGCCTCGGTGCTGGCAATGGCCACGCTGGTTTCGTCGCCGGCTGCCAGGCGAGCGGCTTCGGCATTGCTGCCCACGGCTACGCGCTGGGCATGCAGGAGATTCTGGTCGAGCCAGCGGCGACACTGGGCCAGCGACTGCTGGTGACTGTAGACAGTTTTCGCCTTATGCCAGTCGCTCTGCCTGCCGAGCAGGTTGTGGTGGATACGCAAGATGACCTCGCCGCTGATTGCCAGCGGCGAGTTCATGAAGAGGTCCAGCGTGTGACTGACAACTCCCTCCGTGGAATTCTCGACCGGCACGACACCGTAGTCGAAGCTGCCTGCCTCGACTTCACGGAAGACATCGGCGATGGATCCGAAAGGCGTTGTCGTCACGGAGTGGCCAAAATGCTTGAGAGCAGCAGCCTGGGTGAAGGTCCCTTCCGGCCCGAGAAAGGCGATGTTGAGGGGTTTCTCGAGCGCCAGGCAAGCCGACATGATCTCCCGGAAGAGACGCGCCATCTCCTCCCCGCCGAGCGGTCCGCCGTTGCGTGATTTGACGGTGCGCAACACCACGGCCTCGCGCTCCGGCCTGTAAAAGGTCGTGTCTTGCGGATCAGTCTCGAGCTTGATACGTGCAACCTGCTGGGCACAGGCCGCCCGTTCATTGATCAGCCGCTGGATCTGTTCATCGAGAGAATCTATCTGCTCGCGTATCTCTCTGAGCTTGTCGTTATCAGGCATTTCAATCAGTTGTCAGCGCAGCCCAGGCAACGTACCGAGAGAACGCCTTCGATAGCGTCGATCGCCTCGAGTGTTGACATGGGCGGTTCGTCATCCACATCGAGAAGTGTAACCGCAATTTCGTCTCGCGACTTGTTGAGCATGTCAATGATATTCAGTCCATCATTGGCCAGTGCTGTGGAGATTTGCCCGACCATGTTCGGCGTGTTCGCGTTGATAATCGCGAGCCGGAAACCCGTGGTGCGTGGAAGATTGATCTCGGGCATGTTGACCGAGTTCACGATATTGCCATCCTCAAGAAAGCTTTTGATCTGCTCCGCCACCATGATGGCGCAGTTATCCTCGGCCTCCTTCGTGGATGCACCGAGATGTGGAAGCGTAATGCAACGCGCATGATTCTTCAGCAGGTTGCTCGGAAAATCACAGACATAGGCATAAAGATGACCACTATCGAGCGCAGCGACTGCCGCCTCGTCGTCAATAATGCCGTCACGTGCAAAGTTGAGCAGCACCGCGTTCTTCGGCATGGTCGCGATACGCTGCGCATTGATCATGTTGCGTGTCATGTCTGTCAATGGCACGTGGAAAGTCACGAAATCCGACTGGGTCAGCAAATCATCGATGTTCATCGCCTGCCTGACACCGGATTCGAGTTGCCAGGCACTCCTGACCGTGATGGTGGGATCAAAGCCGATGACATTCATGCCGAGGCTGAGAGCAGCATTGGCGATACGCACGCCGATCGCCCCCAGGCCGACAACGCCAAGGGTGCGGTTGGGGAGTTCGAAACCGGCAAAATTTTTCTTCCCTGCCTCGACGTTCTTGTTGATCAGGGCATCCTCGCCTTCCAGAGCGCGTGCGAATTCCCATGCCTGGCCAATGTTGCGTGCAGCCATGAGCATGCCGGCAAGAACGAGTTCCTTGACAGCATTGGCGTTGGCGCCCGGCGCGTTGAAGACGGGCACGCCGAGTTCCGTCATCTTGCCCACCGGGATGTTATTGACCCCGGCGCCCGCGCGCCCGATCGCCTTGACGGTCTCCGGCAGCGCCATCTCGTGCATCTTTGCCGACCGCACAAGTATGGCGTCCGGGTGTGAACACTCGGACGACACTTCGTAATCGGCACGTGGCAGCCTGTCGAGCCCGGCAACGGAAATATTATTGAGGGTAAGAATCTTGTGCATAAGAGTTGTCTGTCTGGAGTATTGTCCCCGCCCCCGGAAACAGGATGCGGGGTGGTGTTCTTCTGATCAGTTCAATGATGGCTGGAAGCAAAGGCTTCCATGAAATCCACGAGCGCCTTGACCCCCGCCTCGGGCATCGCATTGTAGATACTCGCGCGCATGCCACCAACGGAGCGATGGCCTTTCAGGGTCGTCAGCCCGGCTTCAGCGGCTTCGGAGAGAAAGGTTGCATCCAGTTCCGGGTTGATGAGTGTGAAGGGCACATTCATCCATGAACGATTGCGCTGCTCGACAGGGTTTTCATAGAAAACCGAGTTGTCGATGGTATCGTAGAGCAGCCTGGCCTTGCTCTGGTTGATTTCCCCCATCGCCTCGAGGCCACCGAGCTCCTTCAGCCATTCGAACACGAGCCCGGCGAGATACCAGCCGAAGGTGGGCGGCGTGTTGTACATGGAGCCGTTTTCCGCATGTGTCGCATAGCGGAACATACTGGGAACGCTTTCCGGTAAATCCTGGCTGATGAGATCATCGCGCACGATGACGAGCGTCAGTCCGGCCGGCCCGATGTTCTTCTGGGCACCTGCGTAGATCAATCCGAATTTCTCGACATCGATCGGACGCGACAGGATCGTCGACGACATATCGGCTACGAGCGGGATGTCGCCGGTATCCGGGACATGGTCAAATTCGACACCGCCGATCGTCTCGTTTGGCGTGTAGTGAACATAGGCCGTATCCGGAGAAATCCTGTACTCGCCGGCAGCCGGCGCAGAGGTGAAAATGCTCTCTTCTGTGGATGCGATGACATTCACATCACAGAAACGGTTCGCCTCGGCAATCGCCTTCTTCGACCAGGAGCCCGTGTTGATGTAGTC
>JARFQQ010000147.1 GCA_029287695.1 Gammaproteobacteria bacterium
CGGGCGCGCAAACGCCTCCGGATGTTCGGCAGTGCAAGGATCACGGCAAGCAGCGAAACACCAAAACCTTCTGCCCAGAGTCTGCTGGCACGTCTGTGGCCAGCCGTCAGTCATGCGTTCGACGAGCTTCCGCATCAGGAGCCGGCGACACCGTATGAAGAGGACAGAGAGAGTCCGGCGCCGCTGAGGCGTGTGCCATCGGGCTGGGAACCGCCGCCCCCGCCGTCCATCGCATGGCCGCAGCAACAGAAACCGGCAGAGAGTGAGATGGCGCCTGAATTCCTCTGGGCAGGCACAACCGCGAAACACATTGGCACGATCGTCCACCGTTACCTCGAATGGATCGCGACCAGCGGCATCGACAGCTGGAACGAGCAACGGGTGAGGGATTGTCATGACCAGATCGCCAGCGCACTGACAGCCCTCGGTGTCATGGGGCAGGAACTGCCCGAAGCCACGGAGAAGGTGATCGCTGGTCTTGTCAACAGCCTCGAGGACCACCAGGGACGCTGGATCCTGGATGACCATACTGCAGCGCGATGCGAATACGCGCTGACAGTCCGCACACCGGGAGGGCTGAAGCGTCTGGTTATCGACAGAACCTTCATCGATGAGGAGGGAACGCGCTGGATCATTGATTACAAGACCGGGCTTCACGAGGGCGGACGGCTTGATAGATTTCTTGACCAGGAGGCCGAGCGCTATAACCGGCAGCTGCAAGCATACAGGGACGCCCTGCAGCAACTCGAGGAGGGGGAAATTCGCATTGCGCTCTACTTCCCGCTCATGAAAGCCTGGAAAGAGCTCGACGCCTGACCGGCCTCAACCCGGTCAAGCGCCTTCATCTGCGATCGAACTGGCTGACGCGCCGGGACCCTCCCGGAACACCAGCGCAATTTTGCACCCTGCCTGCGCCTGCAACAGGGAGACTGCGTCCAGATTCCGGACTAGGCCAACAATAGAGCACCGTTATTGCTGCTGACATACCGGCCAAAACTCGTCGAGATGGCACGGCTCTGCTACAGTCATAGGGGTGGCTACAGGAGGTAGTCATCGACACCGCAGACTTCAGGGAAGAAAGATGAACAAAAACGCAAAGGGACTTACCCTCCTCGAGTTGCTCATGGTGGTTGCAATCCTCGCAATCCTGGCAACAGTCACCCTCCCCTCGATGAGCACGCTGATCGCAGAAACAAGGATCAGGTCTGGCACCATGGCACTCGCGGCGATGATGAAATTCGCCCGCATGCAGGCGGTCGCTCGCAACAGCCGTGTCACTCTCTGCCCCAGTGATGATGGAACCGCATGCGGTGAGGCCAACGCATGGAACCGGGGCGTCATGGTCTTTGAGGATATGAATGACAACAGGCACCTTGACGGGGAGGAGAAGCTGCTCGGGTACAGGGAGATGAATCGGAATTTGCGCATCTTTTCAGGTGCAGATCCCACCAGCACTGCGAGGAGCAGGAAACGTGTGGTCTTCTCACCGGCAGGCTCTGCCGCTGGCTACACCACTTCGGTGAAATTCTGTTCCCCGGATGCCCACGCCTCGCCCGAAGTGCTGATTCTGCAAAACAGCGGGCGCATCAGGCTGTCCGACCGCGACGGCAGTGGACGGGAACCCGCCTGTGACAGCTGAAACAGGCCCGCACCCTGTGCAGGGTGACAGGCAAAGCTGTATGATTGGCGGCCTCGAAATCGGACAGTCAGAGGGCACTTACATGGCAGCTCAAATACTCGATGGCAAGGCAATCGCAGCGGACGTCAAGGCGCATCTCAAGGCCGAGGTCGAGGCGCTCGTCGCAGCAGGCAAACGACGGCCCGGACTCGCAGTCATCCTTGTCGGTGACAACCCGGCATCCCAGGTTTATGTGCGGAACAAGCGCGCCTCCTGTGAACAGGCGGGTTTTCTTTCGGAACTGATCGAGTTGCCGGAGTCAACCACCCTCGAAGAGTTACTCTCGCGGATCGACTCACTCAACAGTGACGACGCGATCGACGGTATCCTTGTGCAGCTGCCATTGCCCGGGCATATCGACGAGCATGCTGTCATCGAACATATCGCGATCGACAAGGACGTCGACGGCTTCCACCCCTACAACGTCGGACGGCTCGTATTGCGCGCTCCCCTGCTGCGTCCCTGCACGCCAAGAGGCATCATGACCATGCTGGAGCGAACAGGGCAGGATCTTGTCGGCAAGGATGCAGTCATCATCGGCCAGTCCAACATTGTCGGCAGGCCCATGGCTCTGGAACTGCTGGCTGCACGCTGCACCATCACGGTGTGCCACAGCAAGACGAAGGATCTCGAGAACAAGGTACGCAATGCCGACATCCTTGTCGCCGCCGTCGGCGTGCCGAGATTCGTTCCGGGAGAGTGGATCAAACCGGGTGCAGTGGTGATCGATGTCGGCATCAACCGACTCGACGATGGCACGCTATGCGGCGATGTCGATTTCGACTCCGCGAAGGAGAAGGCGGCCTGGATTACACCCGTGCCGGGTGGCGTCGGTCCGATGACGGTCGCGACCCTGCTGGAGAATACTTTCCAGGCCTACAGGTACAGAACGGGTAACTAATCTCACCATGACGCCAGGGGGCGGAGTCAGCCTGGCTCCGCCCCCGAGCCGATCGAGACACCTCTCACGCGATAACGCATCATTCGCACCTTGCGAATACCCTGGAATTCTTCATGCCCTCCATGTCCTTCATGGTTAGAATAACGGGCTGACATAATCAAGATCCGGATCCTGACATCAGAATGGCTCAATATATCTACACCATGAACCGCGTGGGCAAGATCGTCCCGCCAAAAAAGCAGATCCTGCGCGACATCTCGCTCTCCTTCTTTCCCGGCGCAAAAATCGGCGTCCTCGGCCTCAACGGTGCCGGAAAATCGACACTGCTGCGCATCATGGCCGGCATCGATACTGATATCGAGGGCGAAGCCCGCCCGCAGCCGGGAATCAAGATCGGCTACCTGCCGCAGGAGCCGCAGCTCGACCCTGAAAAGGACGTGCGTGGCAACGTCGAGGAGGCGCTCGGCAACGTCAAGGAAGCCATGGAAGAGCTCGAGCAAGTCTATGCCGCCTACGCTGAACCCGATGCCGACTTCGATGCACTGGCAGCGCGCCAGGCAGAACTCGAGAACATCGTCCAGTCCTCGGATGGCCATGGCATGGACCGGCAGCTGGAAATCGCCGCCGACGCGCTGCGCCTGCCGCCCTGGGAAGCCGACGTGACGAAGCTTTCGGGTGGTGAACGGCGTCGTGTCGCCCTCTGCCGCCTGCTGCTCTCCAGGCCGGACATGCTGCTGCTCGACGAACCGACCAACCACCTCGATGCCGAGTCCATCGCCTGGCTGGAGCGCTTTCTGCATGACTACAGCGGCACCGTCGTCGCAGTCACCCACGATCGCTACTTCCTGGACAATGTCGCCGGCTGGATCCTCGAACTCGACCGGGGCCACGGTATTCCGTGGGAAGGCAACTACTCCTCCTGGCTCGAACAGAAGGAGAACCGCCTGGAGCAGGAAGAGAAAACGGAGCAGGCGCGCCTCAAGGCGATGAAACAGGAACTCGAATGGGTCCGTTCCAACCCCAAAGGCCGCCAGGCCAAGAGCAAGGCGCGCATGCAGCGTTTTGACGAGCTGCAGTCC